>NZ_JAFLNG010000652.1 GCF_017427025.1 Streptomyces sp. FH025 | reverse complement strand
GCACCTGGACGGTCCGCGAGAACGACACCCTCGGCGACCTCGCCGTCGACCTCGACGTCCCGGGCGGCTGGCCCGCCCTCTACGAGCTCAACCGCGAGGCCATCGGCGAGGACCCGGACCTCATCCAGCCCGGGCTGGTGCTGCGCCTGCCCTCCTGAGCCCCGCCCGGGCCATTCCCCCTCGAAGACGCCGACGGCCCGCCCGGTCCTGGGAGACCGGGCGGGCCGAGGTGCGGGGTGCGGGGTGTGCGGGGTCAGCCGACGTGGACGCGCGGGCGGCGGCTGCGGTCCGGCTCCGCCTCGCGCAGCACCTCGCGGGTGACCGGCGCGACCTCGCCCTGACCGAACAGGAAGAACCGCAGGAACTGGGCGAAGGGGTTGCCCTCGGTCCACTCGAAGTAGAGGTGCGGCTGCTTGCCCGTGCGGTCCCGGACGGTGAGCGCCAGCGCGGCGATCGCGTTCGGGATGCTGGAGCTCTCCAGGGTGAGCACCCGGTAGCGGCCGTGCAGCACCTCGCCGTGCACGGTCAGCTCGGACTCGAAGTCAGAGGCGTCGCGGACGGTCACCTCGACGAAGACCAGGTCGTCCTCGCCGGGGATGTCGTTGTCGGCGCGGATCTGACGGATCTTGTCGCGGTACTCGGCGACGTCCCGGTTGCTCGGCTCGTTGGCGATCAGCCGCAGCGGGCGGTGGGCGTAGTCGCGGATGAAACGTTCCGCCACGTCGTCCAGCACCACACGGGTGACGCGCAGCTCGAAGGCGCGGCGCAGCCGGGACAGCAGCGAGACCAGGATGATGCCGGCGATGAAGCAGGCACCGATCTTCAGGCCGTCCGGGCGCTCCATGACGTTCAGCACGGTGGTGTAGAGGAAGATCGCCGCGATCGCCGCGAAGGCGACGGTCCAGCCGCGCTCGCGCTTGCGGTACGCGGCGATGGTCACCGCGATGGCCGCCGAGCTGATCAGCACCAGCACACCGGTCGCGTAGGCGCCGCCCTGCGCGTCCACGTTGGCGTCGAACAGCCAGGTGACCAGGAAGCCGATCATGGTCAGCACGATCACCATCGGCCGCACCGCGCGCGCCCAGTGCGGGGCCATGCCGTAGCGCGGCAGGTAGCGGGGCAGCAGGTTGAGCATGCCCGCCATCGCGGAGGCGCCCGCGAACCAGAGGATCGCGATGGTCGACAGGTCGTAGACGCTACCGAAGGCGCCGCCCAGGTACTGGTGGGCGAGGTACGCCAGGGCGCGGCCGTTGGCCTGGCCGCCCGCCTTGAACTCGTCGGCCGGGATGAGCAGCGTGGTGATGAAGCTGGTGGTGATCAGGAAGGCGCTCATGATCACGGCGGCGGTGGTGAGCAGCTTGCGGGTGCCGCGGATCCGGCCGGTCGGGTTCGCCTCGGTGTCGGTCGGGTCGCCCTTGATGTGCGGCATCACGGCGACGCCGGTCTCGAAGCCGGACAGGCCGAGCGCGAGCTTCGGGAAGGTCACCAGGGCCACGCCGACCATGATGATCGGGTTGCCGTGCTGGACGGTCAGCGCGTTCGTCCAGTCGGTGACCACGTGCGGGGCCTCGATGATCTTCCAGATGCCGACCGCCACCACGACCACGTTCAGCACCAGGTAGACCCCGACCAGCACGACGGCCAGGCCGATGGCCTCGCTGAAGCCCTTGAGGAAGACCGCGCCGAGCAGGGCGACCAGGATCAGTGTGATCAGCACCTGCTTGCCGCCGAGCACGCCGGTCAGGTGCGGGTTCTCCACCAGGTGCGCGCTCGCGTCGGCGGCGGACAGCGTGATGGTGATCAGGAAGTCCGTCGCCGCGAAGCCGAGCAGCGCGAGGACGAACAGCTTGCCCTTCCAGAACGACAGCAGCCGCTCCAGCATCGCGATCGAGCCCTCACCGTGCGGGCTCTCCTGGGCGACGCGGCGGTAGACCGGCAGCGCGCCCAGCAGGGTGACGATCACCAGCACGATCGTCGCGATCGGCGACAGCACGCCGGCGGCCAGGGCGGCGATGCCCGGCTGGTAGCCGAGCGTCGAGAAGTAGTCCAGGCCGGTCAGGCACATCACCCGCCACCAGCGCTGGCCCGTGTGGGCGCCGTGGGCGGCGTCCGGGGCGTTCTCGGCACCCTCGGCGCCCTCGTCGGCGGCGGCGTTCGCGGCGGAGTCCCCCGGCTCCGCGCCCTCCTGCCGCGTCTGCGTGCGGTCGTCCTGCTCGGCCGGCTTGTCCGCCGACATGTCCTCCAGCAGCCAGCTGCGGAAGCGTATTCGCGCCGACGACGGATCCTCCGTCGTCTCCTCCGTCGAACCCGACGAAACCACCTTGCACCTCTTGTTTAAAGACCCCGTAAAAGCGCCGTCGGGCGACGGCAGTGCGACAGGCTATGCGACAGGCGTTAAGGAGACGTCATCGGCCCGCGTTAAGAAAACGTCATGGCTCGCAGGTCACAGCGGGTGGCCCGACGCACGGGGCGAAGCGCCGGGGCGGGGAAGGGCGGTCCCCGCCCCGGCGGGATCACGGACGCGTCACGGGCTCATCACCGATGGATCACCGGTGGATCATGGGTGAACCGCCGGTGATCCAGGGGTGGATCACCGGCGGATCGGTGCGCGGGCGGCGGTCAGGCCCGGTAGCCGAGGACCGTCATCATGCCGTTCTCCGCGTGGTACACGTTGTGGCAGTGCACCATCCACAGCCCCGGGTTGTCGGCGTCGAAGTCGACGGCCAGGGTCGCGCCCGGCAGCACGATCGCGGTGTCCTTGCGCGGGCCGTCACCGGGCAGCGCGAAGCTGTGTCCGTGCAGGTGGACGGGGTGCCACATGCTCGTGCTGTTGCGGAACTCCAGCCGCACCCGCTCCCCCGCCGCCACCGGGTAGCGCTGCGCGGGGTCGTACTTGCGGCCGTTGAACGCCCAATCCGCCTTCGCCATAACGCCGGTGAGCTCCAGCGCGACCGTGCGGTCCGGCGCCTTGGCGGGCAGTCGCACGCTCGCGTCGGCCTTGAGCTGCGCGGCGGTGAGCAGCCTGCCGTCCAACTCCGCCGGGCGCGCCGAGGCGTCGGGTGCGGCGCCGCCGCCGGTGCGCAGCACGGCCAGCGCGGTGGCGTTCTTGCCCTCGGCGAGCGCGGTGAGCGGGAAGGTGCCGTCCTTCGCGGTGACCAGGACGTCGTAGCGTTCGCCCATGCCGAGCAGCAGCGCCTGGGTGGTGGCCTGCTCGACCGGGAAGCCGTCGGTGTGAGTGACGGTCAACTCGTGGCCGCCGAGGGCGACGCGGTAGGCGGTGTCGCCGCCCGCGTTGATCAGCCGGATCCGGATCCGGTCGCCGGGCTTGGCGGTGAAGGTCTCGGGCGCGGCCGGGAGACGGCCGTTGACCAGGTGGAACGGGTAGGCGACGTCGCCGGCGTCGCCGCCGAGCAACGGGCTCTGAGCTCCCATCAGCATCCGGGAGGGGCCGGCTGCCCCGCTCGGTGCGCCGCCCATGCCCATGCCGCCCATGTCCATGCCGGGTGCGCCGCCGCCGGAAGCACCCCCATGGCTCGAGTGGTCCATCCCGCCCATGCCCTGGGCGAGTTCGGCGAGGACGGCGTCCGGAGTGCTGCCGTCGACGCCGTCCACCCAGTCGTCCAGGACGACGACCCACTCCTTGTCGTAGCTCAGCGGCTCCTTCGGGTCCTCGACGATCAGCGGCGCGTACAGGCCGCGGTCCTGCTGGACGCCGGAGTGCGGGTGGAACCAGTAGGTGCCCGGGTGGGAGAGCGCGAAGCGGTGCTCGAAGGAGGCGCCGGGCTTGACGGCGGCCTGGGTGACGCCCGGCACGCCGTCCATGTCGTTGCGCAGCGCGAGGCCGTGCCAGTGTAGCGAGGTGGGCTGCGGCAGGTGGTTGGCGAGGGTGACGGCGAGCGTCTCGCCGAGGGTGGCGCGCACCTCCTGGCCGGGCAGGCGGTCGCCGTAGGCCCAGCTGCGGACGGTGCGTCCGCCCAGGTCGAGGGTGGTCTCGGTGGCGGTGAGCGCGATCTTGCGTTCGGGCCCGGGGTTGCGCCTCGCCTCGGCGGCGGCGACCTCGGGGCCGACCGGGGAGACGAATCCGGTGGGCGTGGCGGTCGGGCCGCCGGTGCCGGGGGCGTTGGTCGACCCGTGGTTCATGGAGCCGTGGTCCATGCCCGTCATCGAGTCCGAGCCGGAGGAGGAACAGGCGGCGAGCAGGCCGGTCCCGGCGGCGGCGAGCGCGGCGCCGAGGACGGTACGGCGGGTGGGTGTGCGCATGGCGGAGTGCACCTCGTGCGGTGTGGTGTTGGTGTGCAGGACGGCGCGTCGGCCGGTCCGTGCGCGGGCGCGAGGGAGCGCGAGCG
>NZ_JAFLNG010000651.1 GCF_017427025.1 Streptomyces sp. FH025 | reverse complement strand
GTTCCGACCCAGCCCATCGGCCCCGCACCCCGAGGCACCAGGAGGACGCCCGATGGCCCGCAGCGAACTGCGCCCCGTGATCAAGCTCCGCTCCACCGCCGGGACCGGCTACACGTACGTGACCCGCAAGAGCCGCCGGAACGACCCGGACCGGGTGGTCCTGCGCAAGTACGACCCGGTCGCCGGCCGGCACGTCGACTTCCGCGAGGAGCGCTGACGCGCGACCGGCGCTGAAGAACCACGGAGCGGCGCCCCCCACCCCGGGGGGCGCCGCTCCGGCGCGCGTACGGGGTCTCAGCGCGGCGGCGGCACGGAGACCACCATGGTCAGCCGCAGCTCCCGCTCCCCCGCGTTGCGGTAGGCGTGCGCGTACGAGGCGTCGAACGAGACCGTGCTGCCGGCCGGCACCGGGTGCTCGTGGCCGTCGTGCACCAGGGTCAGCTCACCCTCCTCCACCCGGACGATCTCGACCGTCCCGGCCGGGTGCGGCTCGGAGGAGTACTCCTCACCCGGCGCCATCCGCCAGTCCCACAGTTCCAGCGGCCCGGGCGCCTCGATCCCGTGCAGCAGGGTGCCGGTGCCGCCGCCCGGGCCGGTCCAGAGCGGGACGGCCTGGTCGCCGGGGATGATCCGGACGTCCGGCCCCTCCTCGTAGTCGAGCAGCGTGGCGATCGAGACGCCGAGCGCGTCGCCGAGCCGGACGACGGTGGCCACGCTCGGATTGGTGCGGCCCTGCTCGATCTGGACGATCATGCCGCGGCTCACCCCGGAGCGGGCGGCGAGGGCGTCCAGGGTGTGGCCGCGCTCGGTGCGCAGCCGCTTGACGTTCCGGGCGAGGGCCCGGGAGACGAGGTCGGGGTCCGGCACGCGGGCAGTCCTCCGGTGTCCACAGTACGAGACTGTACAAAATATTGTTCTGCCAAGTTCAGTTCACTGCACTACGCTGCGATTCCGGCAACGAGTCCATCTGACTGTACTGCGGAGTTCATTGTGCTGTCCTCGATCCCCGGGGTCCTCCGGTGACCGCCCTGCTCGCCCTCTCCGCCAGCCTGCTCACCGGCCTGGCCGACTTCGGCGGCGGCGTACTCACCCGCCGACTGCCCGCGCTCGCCGTGGTGGTCGTCTCCCAGGCGCTGGCCGCCGCCGCGCTGCTCGCCGCCGTCCTCGCCACCGGCGGCTGGGCCGACGCCTCCCCCGTGCTCTGGTACGCCGTCGCCGCCGGGGTGATCGGCCCGTTCGCGATGCTCGCCTTCTACCGGGCGCTCGCGCTCGGCCCGATGGGCGTGGTGTCCCCGCTGGCCACCGTCGGCGTCGCGGTGCCGGTCGGCGTCGGGCTCGCGCTCGGCGAGCGGCCCGGCCCCGGCCAGCTGGCCGGCATCGCGGTGGCGGTGGCCGGTGTGGTGCTGGCCGGCGGCCCCGAGCGCGGCGGGCCGTCCGCCGCCCGCACGGCCCTGCTGCTCACCCTGGCCGCCGCGTTCGGCTTCGGCGCCAACATGGCCCTGATCGCGCACGCCTCGACCGGCGGCGGACTGCTGCTCGTGCTGTGCGTGCAACGGCTCGTCAACGTCGCCGTCGGAGGCGCCGCGCTGCTGATCGGCCTGCGCGGCACCGACACCTCCGGGCTGCTGCCGGAGCTGCGCTCCCGGCTGCCGCTGCTCACCGCCGTCGGGCTGGCCGACGTCGCGGGCAACGCCACGTACGCGATGGCCTCGCACGGCGGCTCGGCGGCGGTGGCCGCCGTGCTCGCCTCGCTCTACCCGGTGGTCACCGCGCTGCTGGCACGCGGGGTGCTGAAGGAGCGGCTGCGCCCGGTCCAGGTGGTCGGCGCCGGGCTCGCCGTCGCGGGCACCCTGCTGCTCGCGGCCGCGTAGAACGGCCGCGCAGGACGTTCACGACCTCTGGGGCTTCCAGCGCTTCTCGACCCCGCCGAGCTTCCAGTACGCGATCGCGACGGCCCAGACCACCACGAACAGCCCGGCGATCGCGTAGCCGACGTTGTCCAGCGAGATGTCCGCGATGAAGCCGGTGACGGGGTCGGTCAGGTCGAGCTTCTCGTGCAGCACGCCGACCAGTTCGATGGTGCCGATGATGAAGGCCACCGCGATCGACAGCCCGGTGATGGTCAGGTTGTAGTACACCTTGCGCACCGGGTTGGCGAAGGCCCACTGGTACGCGAAGTTCATGAAGGTCCCGTCCAGGGTGTCGAACAGGCTCATCCCGGCCGCGAACAGCAGCGGCAGGCAGACGATCGCGTACCAGGGCAGTCCGGAGGCCGCGCCCGAACCCGCCATCACCATCAGGGTGACCTCGGTCGCGGTGTCGAAGCCCAGGCCCAGCACCATGCCCACCGGGAACATCTGCCCGGGCCGGGTGATCGAGCGGGTCGCCCGGTTCAGCACCCGGGCCATGAAGCCGCGCGCGTTGAGGTGCTCCTCCAGCTCCGCCTCGTCGTACCGCCCGGACCGCATCGAGCGGAACACCCTGAGGATGCCGAGCAGCGCCGCCAGGTTGAGCGCGCCGATCAGGTAGAGGAAGACGCCGGAGGCCGTCGTACCGACCACGCCGAGCCACCTGTGGGTGGTCGACTCGTCGTCCATCAGCGTGTTCGCCAGCTGTGCGCCGCCCGCGACCAGGGCCGCCATCAGCACGACCATCGAGGAGTGCCCGAGGGCGAACCAGAAGCCCACCGAGACCGGCCGCTTGCCGTCCGCCATCAGCTTGCGGGTGGTGTTGTCGATCACCGCGATGTGGTCGGCGTCGAAGGCGTGCCGCATGCCCAGGGTGTACGCGGTGATGCCCAGGCCGACCCCGAACACCTGGGTGCCGACGGCGTACCGCTCGGGCGCGACCAGGAAGACGAGCGTCCCGAAGGCCACCACGTGCATGGCCAGGATCACCCCCATCAACCCGGCCGTACGGACGGTGTCCTCGCGCTTCCACCTGAACGCGGGCAGCACGGGCGGCGTCGCCGTCGTCGCGGCGGTTTCGGGCAGGGTCATCTCGGGATCACGCTCCAGCACCTCGTGGAATGACTTCGTGAGATGCCGTGGCCGGTCTCCTGGCTTACGGGACTTCCGCACCCGCCTTCCCAGGCGCGCGAGGCGCCCAGTGGCTTCATGGGTACGGACGTCACTCCCCCGACGAGGAGGGAGTGGCCCGATCACAGTGGCGAGGGCCGCTCCGGACTGGGACCCACTGAGGGTCCGTCACCGGTCTTCCCGAGCACCACGGCGGGCAACACCGTAGGGGCCCGACCCGACCCCCGCAAGGTTGCGCACCTGTGCAGGTGTCCAGGATCACAGCCGTCGGCCTGCGAGAATGTGCGCATGCATCTCGTACCGGCCGACCGCGCGGGCCACCGCACCATCGACGGCCACCGGGTCTGCGAGGCCATCGCCGCGATCGGCGACACCGGGCACGTCCGCACCTGGGCCGAGCGGTTCTCCCTGCTCGCCGACCCCGGACGGCTCGCCCTGCTGCTCGCCCTGCACCGGGCCGGCCCGCTCGCCGTCACCGACCTGGCGGTCGCCACCGGCATGCGCGACCCCGCCGTCTCCCAGGCCCTGCGGCTGCTCCGCACGGCGGGCGTGGTCGCGGGTGACAAGGACGGACGAGTGGTGCGCTACCGGCTCGTGGACGACAGCATGCGCCCCCTCCTCGACGAGTGCGCCGCCGGCGAGCACCAGGAACCCACCGCGGCCGTCGGCTGACCGACACTCGGGAAACGCCCCCGCGGCGGGCCCGGATGAGTACGATCATGGTGTGCCGTCCCACCCCCACGCCTGGCCCGCCGACCGCTGGAACACCCGACCGGTCAAGGCCCGCGTGCTGGCGGTCGCCCGCACCCTCACCTCGGCCACCCGGGTCCTGGACGTCCTCACCCTGCTGAACCGGGACGGCATCGAGCGCTACTTCACCGTCAACCCCGGCTCCGCCTTCGCCGACGGCGCCCTCGACGAGTACCTCCACGGCCTGCCCGGCTACACCGTGCTGGACTGGGAGGACGCCGTCCGCCACCGCTTCGACCTGGCCGTCTCCTGCGCCGTCCACTCCTCCATGCACCGCCTGGACGCCCGCCTGGTCGTCCTCCCGCACGGCGCCGGCTACAACCGGCTGGTCACCGAGTCCACCGGCGACACGGTCAGCGCCGCCGGCCTCTCCCGCAACGAACTCACCCACCGGGGCCGGGTGTTCGTGGACGTCCTCGGCCTCTCCCACCCCGAACAGCTGGACCGGCTACGGCTCTCCTGCCCCGAGGCGCTGGACGTCGCCCGGGTGGTCGGCGACCCGTGCTTCGACCGGATCCTGCGCAGCGAGCGCTCCCGGGACGGCTACCGCGCCGCGCTCGGCGCCGTCGACGGCCGCCGCCTCGTCG
>NZ_JAFLNG010000650.1 GCF_017427025.1 Streptomyces sp. FH025 | reverse complement strand
GACGCCACCCGCTACCTGTGCGCGGCCGTGCAGCTGGACCACGAACTGGCCAAGCAGGCCATCGAGTCCGTCTTCGACGAACCCCACCGGGCCGTCGCCTCCTCCCCCGGTGTCGACCTGGTCTGCGTCCTGCGGTACGCGCTCGCCGCCCGAAGCCGACAGGTCACCGCGAAGGTCCTGCTGACGCTGATCGCCATCGGCCTGGTGGCCTCGTTCGTCTACCAGCTCGGCCGGACCGCTCCCGCCACCGGGTCGTACGGGCCCTCGCTCGGCCTGCCGCCGTTCACACTCCCGCTCCTGGTACTGGCCTGGGCCGTCATCCTCATCGAACGGCTCACCGCGTACTACGGCGTCGTCAGACCCAGGTTGAGCAGGTCGGCCTTCGACCCCGCGCAGGCCCCGCGCGCCGCCCGGCCGCAGGACGAGGCACGGCTCGGCGCCCTGGCCGGGCAGGACCACCACGGCAACGTCACCGTCTTCTCCGGCTACGAGCCCTTCATCGGCTACGGACGCCTGATCGACTCCTGGAACTTCACCATCCCCGTCGACCGGCCGAGCGAACAGGCCGATGCCGTACTCCCCTTCTCGCTGGCGGAGTTGGCCACCGAGGTGACCGGGGCGGTCGAAGCCCTCGGGCTACCCGGAGTGGAGATCTCCGAGCGGGTGTTCGTCAGCGGCGCGGACCTGGCCCAGGGGCTGAACCCGACGCTGCGCCGGCTCCTGCTCCCCCGGCCGGACGAACGGCCGCAGGTCTCGCTGCCCCCGGCCGTCCTCGACCAGCTGCGGGAGGACGGATCCGGCCGAGCCCGGCCCTACCTGGTGACCACGGTCTCGGGCTGGGGAAGCGAGGTGGTGATCACCACCACCGTCCGCTTCTCCCTGAGCCCCGCCAAGGACGCGCTCTTCGTCGAGGGCGCCGCCCTGCTGCTCCCCCCGATCGACCGCCGGCACCATCTCGTCGACCACCTGCTCGACCGCCCCACCTGGCGGCAACTGCTGGCCCACGCGGGCCGTTCCCTGACCGCCGCACCCGGGCAACTGGTCCGCTGCGCGTTCGCCGTGATCGCCTTCCCGGTGAACCTGCTGATCAACGCCGACAAGCGGCACGAGCAGCTGCGTCAGATCGCCAAGAGCGAATTCAACTACGGCGCCAGGATGAGCATCCGGCAGACGGCCGCCGAATCGAAGTTCCACCGGTACTACCAGCAGATCGACCGCGAGATGTACGCCAAGATCGTCGAGCGGCGCATCCTGGACACCCTCATCGACTTCCTCGAGAACCACCGGGTCGACGTCTCCGAACTCCGGGAACGCCGGAGCGTGATCTACAACGGAGGCATCTTCACCTCCGGCAACTCCAGGATCAACTTCGTCAACTCCTCGGTGGCCGCGGGCGCGGGCAGCCGGATCCGGACCCTGATCGGGCGCGGTGGGACCGACCGACAGAAGGAGAAGCAGTGAACGGCGACCAGAACATCTCGGGCGGCTTCCACGTCAGTGGCAGCGCCAACGTCAGTTTCACCAACGCGGGCGTGGCGGCGGGCCAGTACTCCTCGGCCACCGTCGGCTCCTCGCCGGAGGCCGTGGACGAGGAGGCCCTGGCCCGACGCGTACTCGCGCTCGTCGACCGACTCCGCCAGAGCGAGGACCCCGCCGCCGTACAGACCGCCGAGGACCTCCAGTACGAGGTGAGCTCGCCGTCGCGGCGCTGGGACCAGGTGCTGCGCTTCCTGACCCGGGCCGGGCAGGGCGTGGCCGCGACCACGGTGCTGGCCACCGAGATCCAGGGACTGGACGAGGCCGTCCGGGCGCTCCTGCCCTGAGACGGGCTCCACCACCCGCGGACGGGGCCGCGTCGTGGCTCCGCCCGCCGGGCCTTCCGCCGTTGAACACGAGGCACTGAACACGAGCCGCTGAACACGAGCCGCTGAACACGACAAGAAGGGGGACGTGGTGGCCGAGACCAAGGGAGTCCTGCTGCCCGCTTACGTACTGGCCGACGAGTCCGGCTCGATGGGCCCGTACCTGTCCGAACTGTCCGAAGGCCTGGTCTCGTTGTGCGAAGGGCTGCGAGCCGAGCCCATGATCGCCGCCAAACTCCGGCTGGCCGTCCTCGGCTTCTCCGACGACGTGCAGGTCCGCCTCGCCGTGGCCGACATGCGCGTCGAGACCAACCTGCCCCAGGTGGTCATCCGCGGGCTGACCAACTACAAGGCGGTGTTCGACGACCTCCTGCAGCGGATCCCCGTCGACGTCCGGTGGTTGCGCGGCCAGGGGTACAAGGTGCACCGCCCGGTGGTGTTCTTCCTCAGCGACGGCCAGCCCACCGACGACGGTGACTGGCGGAGTTCGCATGCCGAGCTGACCGACCGGACCAGGACGCCCACCGCCCCGAACATCATCGCCTGCGGAATCGGGGACGCCGAGCCCCGGACCATGCTCGACGTGGCCACCCGGCCGGAGTTCGCCTTCGTCGCCAGGGCCGGGGCCGACATCGGCCGGGCGGTCTCCGAGTTCTTCCATTCGCTCACCGCCAGCCTGGTCGCCTCGGGGCACGCCCTGGGTTCCGCCAATCCGCAGCTCGTGGTCAACCGGCCGGACCAGTTCACGCTGGCCATCGACGAGGTCGGGCTGTGAGGCCGCACGGCGCCGACGGCACTCCGTCACTTCCGGCACCACGGCGTTCGGCCGACACCGGGCGGCCCTGGCAGCGGATCGCCGTGGGGGTGCCGGGCGTCGAGTTCGAGCCCCGACCACCCCGCCAGCCCTCGTTCGACTTCCCCGACACCGAATGTGACGGGTGGTCGACCTCCGACCTCACGATGCGCTTCGCCTCGGTCCGCGGTGCCAAGCACCGTTACTACCAGCGGCCGCGCCAGGACGCCGCGCGCGCCGCCCTGCACCAGCCCACCGGCATCGTCGCGTTCGCCGTCGCGGACGGCATCTCCAACGCGACCAGCTCCGAGCTCGGCGCGATCGAGGCCTGCCGGGCCGCCCTGGCGAGAACGCTCCACCTGCTCTCCGAACGCCCCGGGCCGCTGGACTTCCAGGACGTCGCCCACCACGCCGCCCGGAGGCTGTGGCAGGTCGCCCGGTGGCGGCTGAACGGCGCGGAGCCGGACCGGGCCGAGGTCTCCCGCCTGTACGCGACCACGCTGGTCACCGGCGTGGTCCGCCCCGACCCGGCCGGCCCCGTCGTCGAACTCTGCCGGATCGGGGACTCGGGCGCCTGGCTGCTGGACCGCGCGAACGGCCGCTACCACCCGCTGTTCCGCTCCGGGACGAGCTCGGACGCGCTGCTGGTCTCCAACGAGGTCACGTCGCTGCCCACCGTTCCCGATCCGGTCGAACGGACCGGCACCCGGCTGACTCCGCAGCTCACGCTGCTGATCGGCACCGACGGCTTCGGGGACCCCCTGGGCGACGGCGACGGCCGGGTCGGCGCGCTGTTCGCCGACACCCTCGCCGAACCGCCCACCCCCCTGTGGCTCGCACACGTGCTGGACTTCTCCCGCGAGACCTTCGACGACGACCGCACGCTCCTGGCGATCTGGCCGCACGCCGCGCGGAGGAACCGGTGACCGCCGGGCGCGCCCGTACGGTCGAATACGCCTCGCTCGCCCTGGGCCGACGCCTCGGGCAGGGCGGCCAGGGCGCCGTCCACCAGGTGCTCAACAGGAGGATCAACGAGGCCGAGGACAACTGGGAGGTGGTCTACAAGGAGTACGGCGCGACCGTGCTCCCCGGCCTCGACGGTGGCGCGCTCGCGGCCATGGTGGATCTGCTCGACGAGCTGAACGACGCCGAGCGCCGGTGGCTGTGCGAGAAGACCGCCTGGCCCGCCGCCGTGGTCCGGCTCCAGGGTCTGACCAGCGGGTTCCTCATGCGCGCCGCGCCCGACCGCTTCCACTTCCGGTACCGGAGCCTGAGCGACCCCACCGCGACGACCGCGCGGCTCGCCAACCTCGAGTACCTGCTCAACGACGACGCGTACGTCGCCCTCGTCGGCCTGACCGTCAGCGAGCGGGACCGCCTGCTGCTGCTGGCCGACCTCGCGGCGACGCTCTCCCGGCTGCACCGCATCGGCATCGCGGTCGGCGACCTGTCGCCGAAGAACCTGCTGTTCACCACGGCGGGCCGGCCCGAGTGCTTCCTGATCGACTGCGACGCGATGCGGCTGCGCGGCGCCACGGTGCTGCCGCAGGCCGAGACGCCCGACTGGCAGCTGCCGGCCGGCGAGGAGCGGGCCACGCCGGCCGGTGACGTGTACAAGCTGGCCCTGCTCGCCGTCCGACTGTTCGCGCGTGACCAGATCGCCACCGATCCCGCCGCCCTGTACGCGATCAGTCCGGCGCTCGGCGAGCTGGCCCGCTCCAGCCTC
>NZ_JAFLNG010000065.1 GCF_017427025.1 Streptomyces sp. FH025 | reverse complement strand
GCGCGACACGCGCCCCGGCACCTGCTGGGGCGCCGGGGCCCACTGCCGACCGCGGCCCCGATCGCGGCCTCGGGCCGGCTACCGGCACCCTGGGGATAACCCCACCCCGCTTCCGCCAGCAGCCTCCATGGTTCGCGATGGCCGCCGTTCCTAGCCTGGGTCGCATCGATGACCGACGACGATCCGCGAGGGAAGGCAACACCATGGCACGCCGCCACGATCGTTCCGGGTACGGGCCGACCGAACCTGCCGACCAGGCCCAAGCCGCGATCGAGTTGCGGGCGGTGCGGCGCAGTTACGGGCGTGGCGGTGAGACGGTGCACGCGCTGCGCGGCATCGACCTGGTCCTGGGGCGAGGCACCTTCACCGCCGTCATGGGCCCTTCCGGTTCCGGCAAGAGCACCTTCCTGCAGTGCGCCGCGGGCCTGGACAGGCCGACGTCGGGTGAGGTGTTCCTCGGCGGTGAGGAGATCACCGGCCTGAGCGAGAACCGGCTGACCGTACTGCGGCGCAGCCGGGTCGGGTTCGTGTTCCAGTCGTTCAATCTGTTGCCCTCACTGAGTGTGTTGCAGAACGTACTGCTCCCGCTGCGTCTGGCCGGTGAGCGTCAGGACCGTGGCGGGGCAAGGGAGTTGCTCGCTCAGGTCGGCCTGGGTGAGCACGCTTCGCGTCGGCCGGGCCAGTTGTCCGGTGGTCAGCAGCAGCGGGTGGCGATAGCGCGTGCGCTGATCACCCGCCCGGACGTGGTGTTCGCGGACGAGCCGACGGGTGCGTTGGACACC
Organism: Streptomyces sp. FH025; assembly: GCF_017427025.1. GTDB lineage: Bacteria > Actinomycetota > Actinomycetes > Streptomycetales > Streptomycetaceae > Kitasatospora. The sequence goes on along the minus strand of NZ_JAFLNG010000065.1, from coordinate 19,249 downwards.
CGCACCGCGCACGAGGTGCTGGGGCTGTTGCGGCGCGCGGTGGACACGATGGGCGCGACGGTGGTCATGGTGACGCACGATCCGGTGGCGGCCTCGTTCGCCGACCGCGCGGTCTTCCTGGCCGACGGCACCCTGGCGGGCGAGTTGTACCACCCGGATCCGAAGTCCGTCGCCGACCGGATGGTCACGCTCGCCACCGGCCGGGTGGGGGCGGCGGCGTGAGCAACGGACTCGCGCGTGCCTCGGTGCGCTTTCGGCCCGCCTCCTTCGCGGGCACGTTCATCGCCCTGTTCTTCGGTGCGGCGGTCATCATGGCCTGCGGCACCATGCTGCAGACCGGCATCACCGCCACCGTGCCTCCGGTCCGCTACGCGAGCGCACCGGTCGTCGTCGCGGCCAATCCGGACGTCGAGATCGTCCGCAAGATCAACAAGAAGGAGAAGTCCGTCGAACGGCCCGTCTCCGACCGGGCCCGCGTGGATGCCGCCCTGGCTCAGCGCATCGCCGCGCAGCCGGGCGTGGCGGCGGCTCGTGCGGACTCCGCCTTCCCGGTCGATCCGGGCGGCGTGACGCCGGGCCTGACGGGGCGCGGGTACGCGGCGCTCGGCGTCGCCGGCAACGCGGACACCCTGGTCGAGGGCCATGCCCCCGTCGACGGCGAGGTCGTCCTCGACGCCGCCACCGCCCGCGACGCCCACCTCACCCCGGGCGCGAGCCTGAGCCTGGTCGCGCCCGGCGGCAGCGGCACCTACCGGATCTCCGGCCTGGCCGCGCCGCAGAGCGCCGGCCCCACCGTCTGGTTCGCGGACGACACGGCTGGGCGACTCTCCGGCCACCCCGGCCCCGTCGACGCCATCGCCGTCCAACCACGCGAAGGCGTCAGCGCCGGGGAGCTCGCCCGACAACTGCGCGACGCGCTGCGCGACACCGCCGACCAGAAGACCGCCGGGGCATCCCAGCCCGGGGCGTCCCCCACCGGGATCAGGGTGGTCACCGGCGATGCCCGGGGCTCCGTCGAGCAGCCGGCGCTCGGGGACGGCCGAACACTGCTCATCGCGATCGGCGGTTCCTTCGGCGGCACCGCGACCATGACGGCCGTCTTCGTCGTCGTGTCCACCATCGCCCTGGCCACCGGCCAACGAGCCCGCGAGTTCGCCCTGCTGCGCGCCGTCGGCGCGACGCCCCGCCAGATCCGCCGCACCATCGCCACGGAGGCGATGCTGGTGGCCCCCCTCGCCGGCGTGCTCGGTCTCATCCCGGGCGTGGCACTGGCCCGTTGGTGGTTCAACGGCCTCGCCTCGCGCGGCGCCGTCCCCAAGGGCGTCGAACTGGACGTCGGCCCGCTCCCCGCGCTCGTCGCCGTCGCCACCTGCCTGCTCGCCGCGCTGGCCGCCGGCTACCTCGCTGCCCGACGGCCCTCCAACCTGCGGCCCAGCCAGGCGCTCGGCGAGGCGTCGGTGACGGTGGGCCGAGCGGGCGTGATGCGGACTCTCCTCGGCGTGGTGGCCATCGCCGGCGGCGTGGTGCTGACCGTGGTCGCGGCCAACCTGAGCGGCGAGAACGCCGCCAACACCGCGCTCGGCGTGGTCATGTGCTTCCTGGTGGCCATCGCCCTGCTCGGCCCCTGGGTGGCGCGGATCGCCGCCGGGGTGCTCGGCCTGCCGCTGCGGGCGGGCGCGGGCGGTGCCTCCGGCTCGCTGGCCGCCGACAACGCCCGTGCCAGCGCCCGCCGACTGACGTCCGCACTCACACCCATCGCGATGGTCACCGCCTTCTGCGGCACCATGCTGTTCATCCAGAGCACCGTCCAGCACGCCACCGGCGAGCAGGTGCGCGACGGGATCACCGCCGACCACGTGCTCGGCTCCACCGGCCCCGGACTGCCCACCACCATCGCCGAACAGGTCGCCCGGGTGCCCGGCGTCGATGTCGCCGTGGGCGTGCTGCGCACCGGCGCCGTCTACCGCTCCGACGGCAAGCTCCGCTCCGCCAACGTCCTCGGCGTCTCCGGCGACCCGTCGAAGCTGCCCCGGGTCCTCGACCTGGGGGTGAGGACCGGTTCGCTCGCCGACCTCGCCCGGGGCACCGACACCGTCGCCCTCGACACGGCCCTCGCCGACAAACTCGGCCTCAAGGCCGGCGACCGCGCCTCCTTCTGGCTCGGCGACGGCAGCCAGGTACGACTGACGGTCGTCGCCACCTACGAACGCGGCCTCGGCTTCGGCCAGCTGATCCTGCCCAGGGCGGCCGTCGCCGCGCACGCCGGTGTGGCGTACGACAGCCAGGTACTGGTCGCGGACGCGCCCGGTGCCGACCACGCCGACATCGCCGCCCGGTTGGCGAAGCTCCCCGCCGGGGCCTCCGCCACCGCAACGGCCACGGCCGGCGGACTCACGGTGGCCGACCGCGCCGGGTACGTGGCTCAGACCGACCGCAGGCGCGAGGCCGGCGACTGGGCGAACTCCGTGATGGCGGGCGTGCTCGGCGGCTTCGCGGCGATCACCGCCGCCAACACGCTGGTGATGACCGTCCTGGACCGCCGTGGCGAGGTGGCCCTGCTGCGCCTCGCGGGCGCCACCCGCCGCCAGGTGCGCGGCATGATGCGCTGGGAGGCCCTGCTGGTGGCCGCGGCCGGGCTGCTGCTGGGCAGCGTGATCGCCTGGATCACCCTGGTCCCGATCGCCCGGGGCCTCGCCGGCGCCGCGCCGTACGTCCCGCCGGGCACCGCCCTGCCGCTGGCCGCCGCGGCCGTGGTGCTCTGCCTCGCCGCGACGGCCCTGCCGACCCGGGCCCTGCTGCGGACCCGCCCGCTCGCGGCGAACGACTGAACCACGTTCAGGTCCGCTTCCGCTCCGCGAGGTCGGGGCCGGCCTGGCCCTACACGTGCCCCCGCAGCAGGACGGCCGCCTCGCGGTCGGTGATGTCGTGGAACTCGCCGTACCAGGGGCCGGCTGCGTGTGCGTAGCGGGGCAGGTGGAGGCAGACCAGGTCGTCCACGTCCGGGCGCAGCTCGGCGGCGATCCGGGCGTCGCACAGCGGCGCCGCGAGGACCAGTCGCTTCGGGTGGCTGCCGGCCAGGGCGCGGACGGCGGCGCGGGCGGTGAGGGCGTTGATCAGGCCGTCGGAGACGAGGACGGCGGTGCGCCCCTGGACGCGGTGCCGGGTTCGGCCCTCCCGGTACAGGGCCTCGCACCGCTGGACCTCGGCGCGTTCGCGCTTGACGCTCGCGCCGACCTCCACCGGTGTGACGCCCAGGCTCTTCAAGGAGTCCCGGTCGAACAGCGGCGGGTCGCCGTCGGCGATCGCGCCGACCGGGCGGTCGTGGCCGGGTACGGCCAGCGGCCGCACCACCGCGACGTCGAGCGGCGCGCCCAGGGCGTCGGCGACCTCCACGGCGACCGGCAGCCCGCCGGGGGCCAGGCCGAGCACGACGAGCCCGCCGTCGCACCGGTCATGGACGAACGGGACCAGCGCTCGGGCGAGTTGGTGCCCGGCGGCACTGCGGTCGAGGAATCTCACGGGCGTGTCCTCCTCGGGGTCGTCGGGGTCCGCGGGTCAGACCTGATACACCCTGCTACCCGGCGGGTTCCCCGTCTGCGGGGCCTCTAACATCCGTCCGGTCGGTCGCGCGGCGTCGCGGTGTTAGGGCGCGCCGGAGCCGGGCAGCCGCTCAGACGAGGGGAGGGAGGTGGCGGCGATGGACGGGCCCGGGCTCTCCGGGCGGGAGCTGCGGATCCTGGCGGAGATCGAGGAGGGGTTGCGGACGGACGGCCAGCTGGACCGCGCCCTGCGCACCATGCGCCGCGGGCCCGTTCCGGCACTGGGCGGACCGCTGCGCGCGGCGGCGCGCGTGCCGCTGGCCGCGTTCGCGATGCTGCTGGCGCTCTCGGCGGGCCTGCTGGTGGTCAGCGCGGACGCGCACGCCCCCGCCGTACTGGCGGCCTTCGCCCTGGTGTGGGCGCCGACGGCCTTCCTGGTCCTTGCGCGGTTGGTCACCCACCGCAGGATCAGCGCTGAACCGAGGCGGCGGTGAGTCGTGTCCCGGAACGTGGTGCACCCACAGCGGTCGTACGGCCGGCCCGTCGCGCCCCCCGCCGGAGCGGGCCGGGAGACCAGGCGGCTCCCGCTCGCCGGTGGTGGCCGCGGCGCGGTGTGGCGCAGCCGCGAGTTCAGCCGCGCGGCGCTGCTGTCCTGGCACTGGCTGCCCGCCGCCGACGAGGAGCAGCGGGCCGTGGCGGAGGACGTCCTGCTCATGGTCTCGGAACTGGTCACCAACGCCTGCCTGCACGCCCCCGGCGGCCCGCGCGAGCTGCGGCTGGACTGGGACGGCGCGCGGCTGCGGGTGGAGGTCGCGGACGCCAGCCCGGTGCCACCACGGCTGCGCCCGTACCCGCCGGGACAGGGACGGCCCGGAGGGTACGGGCTGCGGGTGGTGGACCGGCTGGCCCGGGCGTGGGGCTCGGTGCCGGAGGGCGAGGGGAAGCTGGTCTGGTTGGAGGTGCCGTCCCCGCGAGGTGCCGTTCCCCGCTGGGCCGCCGACGGCCGGGGAACGCGATCCGGGGCGGCGAACCGTTTCGGCGCTGAATCGCGGCCCTGGTGGCGGGTAGGTAACGAGTGGAGCGCTCACGGTGGAACGCCGACCGCTGCCGCACCCCGACCGGGCCGTCGGACCGCGGTGTCGGGCATCCGCCCGAGGCCCAGGAGAGAGCACCGTGTCCACCGTTTCGGAAACCGCGTACCGGGCCCCGCCCGATCAGCCCTCACCGGATCCGCCCCCACCGGATCCGCCCGATCTGCCCCTGCGCCCGACCGGGGCGCAGCTGCGGGCGATGGGCAAGGCCGAGGCGCGCGAACTCAGTGACGCGCTGTTCGAGCGGCTGGCCGGGCTGGACCGGGAGACGCGCGCGTACAGCCGGGTGCGCGGCACGATCATCGAGCTCAACATGCCGCTGGTGCGGTTCATCGCGGCACGCTTCCGGCACCGACCGGAGGTCCTGGAGGACATCCTCCAGGTCGGCACGATCGGCCTGATCAAGGCCGTGGACGGCTACGACCCGCAGCGCGGCGTCGAGTTCGTCACCTACGCCATCCCGACCATCCTCGGCGAGGTCAGGCGGTTCTTCCGCGACACCTCCTGGCCGGTGCGGGTGCCGCGCAGCGTGCAGGAGCTGTACCTGGCCGTCGCGCGCGGCTCGGACCGGCTGGAGCAGGAGCTCGGCCGCCTGCCGCACCCGGCGGAGCTCGCGGAGGAACTGCACCTCACCGTCGCGCAGGCCACCGAGGGGCTGGTCGCCGGCCGGGTCTACCGCCCCAGTTCCCTGGACGCGCTGCGTGACCAGGACGGCGAGGAGAGCGGCGGTGCGATGCTCGACCGGCTCGGCGGCTGCGATCCGGGCATCGAACTCGCGGACTTCCGCACCGCCGTGCGCCCGCTGCTCGCCAGGCTGTCGCGGCGCGAGCAGACCGTGCTCAAGCTGCGCTTCTGGGAGGGCCGCACCCAGTCCGAGATCGCCGACCGGATCGGTGTCTCCCAGATGCACGTCTCCCGGCTGCTGAGCGCGACCCTGGCCCGGCTGCGCGAGCAGCTGGAGGACCGCGACGCTCCCGGCTGGGCGGGCACACCGGCGTTGGTGCCCTGACGGCGGAGCCGAACGGCCGGGTGAGAGGCCGGGTGAAAGACCAGGTGAAAGGCCGGGTGAAAGGCCGGGTGAAAGACCAGGTGAAAGGCCGGGCTGAAGGCGCCGCCGCGCGCGTGAACCCCGGCCGCCCGGGTAGACGCCACCCGGCGGGGGACCGGCGACGGGACGGAAGGGAATCCCCATGTTGCTGCTAGGACTCCTGCTGATGGCGGCCTCCGGGGCCTTCGTCGGCCTGCTGATCGCGGACAACCTCTCCGGCGGGCCCGACTACCAGGTCACGATCCTCGGCCACGACCTCGTGACGCTGAACAGCCTGAGCGTCTTCCTGGCCGGCGTGGCGCTCGCCCTGATCTTCTGCCTGGGTCTGGCCATGATGTGGCTGGCCCGGCGGCTCAGGGCCCGGCGGCTGCGGCGGGCGGCCGGACCGCCCCGGGCCCACACCGACGCCGATTCGCCGAGCCGGCCCGGATCCGCCGGATCGGGCGCGGCAGCGGAGGAACCCGCCGGGCACGGCGGCCGCGTCCGGCACCTGTTCGGCCACTGAGGGTGCCGCCTTCCGGGGACTCTGCGGGCTCCGAACCGCTCGGAGGGCCGAAACCCGTTCACTGTTCGTGTACAGCGAGCCGGGCGGGGAGGAGAATCGTTGACACGAGGCGGGGGGAGTCGGAGAGGAGCCCGGCCATGGAGAGCCCCAGTCGCCGCTATGCGGTGACCCTGCCCGGACCGGTGTGCGGGCACGGCCCACCGGCCGTCATCGTGGTCCACGCCACCGGAGTCCTGGGGCCCGGCGGTGGTCCGGTGTGGGAGAGCGTGGACGGATGCCTCCGGGTGGAGATCACGGGCGAGGTGGCCACGGTCCTGGCGGCCCCCGCCGGAGCGCCCCAACACCCCTGCCTGTACGCGGTGCCACTGCCGTGACCGCCGCCCGGCGGCCGCACCCCGGCCGCCGGACCTCAGCGCCCGCCGCCGTCCGATTTCCCGCCTCGCCCCCCATGCAGCCGTTCGTGGAGTTTGCGAATTCTTTGCCCGCAACTAAGGTGGTCGCCTACGAACAACCAGGGGGGAATCACATGGCCACGCGTGCCACCGGAATCGCCGCAGCCGCCGTCCTCGCCGCCGTGGTCGTCACCGGATGCGGCCCGTCGGACACCGCGACGAAGGTCGACACCCGTACGTCCGCGAGCACCGCGACCGCGGCCGTGCCGCTCGGAGAAGCCGAGCTCAGTGGGCGACTCCTCACCATGACGGACCTCGGCACCGGCTACGCACCCTCCAGCCGTGACGACCTCACCGTGCCCGGCTGCCCGGTGTACGACCAGCCGGGCGGCGGCGGTCTGCAATTCGCCACCAAGGTGACCGCGAAATTCTCCGGAACCACCGCGAATGGCAGCGGAACGCTGACCGAGGAATTGCACACCGACAGCCCGACGAAGCTCTCGGAAGGCACCAAGGCCGTATTCGACGCCTTCGCCAAGTGCGGGTCATTCGACATGTCCCTCGGCTCGACCCAGACCCAGGTCACCGTCAACCCCGCCGAAGCCCCCAAGCTCGGCGACGAGTCCTACGCCCAGCTGGTCACCCTCTCCGGCGGCCGGACGCTGGTCTACAAGCAGCAGGCCGTCCGGGCCGGCAACGTCCTCGTCGTCCTGACCGGAACCCCCGCCCTGGTCGACGCCCAACTGCCCCACGCCGTCGAGAAGGCCTGCGGATCGCACTGAGGCGGTGACGCGGTCTGAGCGTGCATCAGCCCGGGCGCACGGCTGAACCGCGAAGACTCCTTCGCGAAGAACCCTTCGCGAAGAAGTCCGGCCAAGGAGGTCATGGTGCCGGAGGCGGCCGAGCGCGGCGGGATATCGCTGGAGCGGGCCACCTGGCCGTCCGGCGTGATCGAGCGACTGGCCGCGACCGTCACCTGGCGGGGCGGTGGCTCGTTGGTCCGTGTGCGCCGTTCCCCCGCGTGCTGTTCCCTGCGCGCCGGCGGTACTCGGAAGCGGCGTGGAGGAGTCCGCGGTGTCCACCGTCACCAGTCCGTTCACCGGTTCCTACGCGCCGGTGGGCGAGGAGATCACCGCCTTCGACCTGCCGGTCACGGGGGCGATCCCGGCCGAGCTCAACGGTCGGTACCTGCGCAACGGGCCCAACGGGATGAGGGCGGACGATCCCCGGCCGCCGCACCTGTTCGCCGGGTACGCCATGGTGCACGGGGTGCGGCTGCGCGAGGGACGGGCCAGGTGGTACCGCAACCGGCTGGTCCGCAGCGCCGCCGTGGCCGAGGCGCTGGGGGAGCGGGCGCGCGCCGGCGCCTCGGTGCGGATCGCCGACGTCGCGCCCAACACCCACGTGATCGGGCACGCCGACCGTACGTTCGCGCTGGTCGAGGGCGGCTTCCGCCCGTACGAACTCTCCTACGAGATCGAGACGGTGGGCGCCAGCGACTTCTGCGGCACGCTGCCCGACGGGTTCGCGGCCCACCCCAAGCTCGACCCGGTCAGCGGCGAGCTGCACGCGATCACCTGGCAGCGCGACCGAGGGGTCCTGCGCCACCTGGTGGTCTCCCCGCAGGGCGAGGTCGTCCGCGCGGTGGACGTCGCGGCGCCGCACCGGCCGGTGGTGCACGACATGGCCCTGACCCGGAACCACGCCGTCATCCTCGACCTCTCGGCCCGGGTCAGCGTGCCCGCCAACCTCGCCCGCAGGACCTATCCGGCGGTCTGGGACGAGAGTCGCGGCGCGCGGATCGGCCTGCTGCCCCGCGCCGGCGGCGAGGTCGGCTGGTTCGACGTCGAGCCCTGCTTCGTCTTCCACACGCTCAACGCCTACGAGGACGGTGACCGGGTCGTCCTCGACGTGGTCCGCTACCCGCGGATGTTCGTCGACGGCGCGGTGCACGGCCAGAGCAGCCCCACCCTGGACCGCTGGCTCGTCGACACCGTCTCCGGCGAGGTCACCGAGACCCGCCTCGACGACCGCCCGCAGGAGTTCCCCGCGGTCAGCCCCGCCGTGGTCGGCGGCGCCCACCGCTACGGGTACTCCACCGTCGCCACCGATCTGCTCCGCCACCTCGCCGGGAGCGGCACCCCCGGCGCCCCGGCCCCGGAGGGCGCCGGCGACTCGCTGATCAAGCACGACCTGGACCGGCAGAGCAGCACCGTCCGCCACCTCGGCGCCGGGCGCTACACGGGCGAGGTCTCCTTCGTCCCGAGGGAGAACGCCCGGGCGGAGGACGACGGCTACCTCCTGGCCTACGTCCACGACCCGGACCGGGGCGCGAGCGACCTGGTCGTCCTCTCCGCCGAGGACTTCACCGGCGCCCCGATCGCCACCGTCCACCTGCCGGTCCGGGTGCCGGCCGGCTTCCACGGCAGCTGGATCCCCGACCCGGCCTGAGCCCGGCGCGAACGGATGCCCCCGGAGGGGTCACCTCACGCCCACAAGGCCTGGGCGAGCGCGTCGCCGGTGAACACCGCGCCCAGGCCGGCGAGGACGCTGCCGGCGACGTTCAGTGCCGCGTACAGGCCCGCCCCGGTCTCCGCCAGCCGCAGGGTCTCGTACGAGAAGGTCGAGTAGGTGGTGAGCGCGCCGCACAGGCCCGTCCCGAGCAGCAGTTGGAGCTCGGAGGAGGCGGCTCCGGCCGTCACGGCGCCGGTGACCAGGCCGAGCACCAGGCAGCCGACGACGTTGACGAGGAACGTCCCCCACGGGAACACCGAGTCGTGGCGGGACTGCACCGCCCGGTCGGTGAGGTAGCGCAGCGGGGCGCCGACCACCGCTCCCGCGATCACGAGCAGCCAGTTCACGCCGAGCCCGCCTTCCGGCCGATGAGCCGACGGGTCGCCGTCGCGCCCGCCCAGACCGACAGCAGCGCCGCCAGCACCGTCGCGGCCAGGTACGCCAGGCCGGCTCCGGCGTGCCCGGCCCGCACCAGCCGCTGGACGTCCACCGCGTACGTGGAGAAGGTGGTGAACCCGCCCAGCACGCCGGTGCCGAAGAACGGCCGGACGAGCGGGTGCGCCGCCCGCACCTCGGTGATCAGCGTCAGGAACACCCCGATCACCGCGCACCCGAGGGCGTTCACCAGCAGCGTCGACCAGGGGAAGGCGGACGGGCCGACCGGCCACGCCAGCGCCGCCGCGTAGCGCGCGCTCGCGCCGATCGCGCCGCCGAGCGCGACCACCGCGACGGCGGGCAGCTGGGTGCGGGCGGGAGTGCGACGCGCGGGAGCCGGGGGAGCGAGGGGCTCGACCACCGTTCGGGCCCGGGGGGCCTGCGGGCTGTCCGTGGACACGCTGCTCCTACTCGTACGGCACCCGGACACACGGGTGCGACCGTCACAAGTAGGGACCGTTGGCGGCGGATTCCGCGGTTCGGGTACGGCGGGCCCCACCGCCGTCCAGCGCGAGGACGCGCTGCTCACGACACCCTACCGCTCCGCCCGGGCAGGGCTTGCGTACCCCCGGGGGTATATTGGCAGGGCAAGTCGTCCCATAGCCACCTCATAGCCACCCCGTACGGATCGAAAAGGGAGACCGGTATGTGCCGTCGAGTCGTCTGTCGCAGCTGCGGAAAGCAGACCTACGCCGGGTGCGGGATGCACGTCGAGCAGGTTCTGGCCGGAGTGCCGAAGTCCGGCCGCTGCGACTGCTCCCCGAAGGAGCGCGCCGGCGGCGGCTGGCTCGGAAGGCTCTTCGGCCGCCGCTGAGCCGCCCGGCCCCCTAGACGCCGGTGGCGCGAGTGACGTGACGACGCGCCGGAGGTTCACTCGCCCGAGTGATTGTTACGCTACGCACATTGATGGACACTCATAGTGCACGGAGGGCTCGTGGGGGCCCTCCCGATGTGAGGAGGGCCATCATGGCCGCACCCGAAGCATCCACCTCTTCCTCGGTACCGCAGATCGCGGGCGGCTCGGTGCCCGCCAGCCCGGAGCAGCGCCTCGCGGACGTCGGCGGCAACGTCGGCGACGTGTGGCGGGCCTGGTGGACGTGGACCCCGGGCAACGGGACGTTCAACCTCCAGCTCCAGTGGAACGTCATCGGGATCGACTCGACCGTCGTCATCACCGCCTCCGAGATCGACTCCAACGGAAACCGCTTCGTCGGCGCCGCGGCCTTCCAGGTGTCGAGCATCGCCCCCGGCAATGGCGTGGTGACCTTCAAGATCAACATCGGCTGGAACAGCCCGCTGCCGATGCGCACCGACGTCCTGGTCTTCAACTGACCGGAGTCCTCAACCGGCCTGGCCTTGAAGCCCGGTGACCCGCGACGAGAGTCCGGGCCACCGGGCTTCGGGCTTCGCGCAGCTCCTCAAGGGCCGGCCGGGGACCTCCGGATCCCGCGCACCGGGACTGCCGGCGGCCACAGGAGGGTCGATGGCCCCTGCTGCGGGGGCCGCCGCGATCCGAGGATCTAGGTAGCGAACACGGCCGCGGCGGTGGCGGGTTCGACTCCCGGAGCGTTCCGGGGCGAGCCCTCCCACCCGCCGCCGACGGGAGCAGGTCACCCTGCTGCCGGTGCCCGGCCGGATTCCTTCACCGGAGAGGATCTTCCATGAACCCCCTGCAGAGCCCGCCCGCCGTCGACGTCCAGGTGACGACCCGGGGCGCGGTGTCCCTGGCCGCGCCCGACTACGCGCGGGAGAAGATCGAGGCCGTGCTCGGGCAGATCCACGAGCCCGTGCTCGCGGCCCGGGTGAAGCTGACCCAGGAGGCCCACCACGTGGTCGCCCGCCCGTCGCTGGCCCAGGCGGTGGTGGACCTCAACGGCCGCCCGGTGCGGGTCCACGTGGCGGCCGCGACCATGCGGGAGGCGGTCGACCTGCTCCAGGACCGGCTCGGTGCCAGGCTGGCCCGGGTCCGGCGGCAGCGCCACGCGGCGCCCGGCACCTGGGTCGACCGGGACGGCGACGCGCACCGCCCCGAACGGGTCGCCCGGGCCGAGGAGGAGCGGCGGATCGTCCGGCACAAGGCGTACGGCCTGTCGCGGCAGAGCGCCTGGGCGGCGGTGGGGGACATGGAGGCCATGGACTACGACTTCCACCTGTTCACCGACGCCGTGAGCGGGTGCGAGAGCGTGGTCTACCGGGACGGCCGTACCGGCGCGCACCGGCTGGCCTCGTCCGGGGCGGCCCTCGACCCGACCCCCGGGCTGTCGGTCAGCACCGTCGCCGTGCCCGAGCTGACGGTCGCCGGGTCCCGCTCCGAGGGCCGTCAGGCCTTCTTCACCACGCTGGACTTGAGCTGCATCGCGCCGAAGCCCTCGATGCGGCAGTCGATGTCGTGGCCGTCGACGCCGTCGACCAGGCGGATGTTGCGGACCTTGGTGCCGGCCTTGATGCCCGAGGCGCTGCCCTTGACCTTGAGGGCCTTGACGACGGTCACGGTGTCGCCGTCGCTCAGCACGTTGCCGACCGAGTCCCGGATCACCCGCTCACCCGCACCGGCCCCCTGCTCGGCACCGCCCTCGGCGGGCACCCACTCATGGGCGCACTCCGGACAGACCATCAGGCCGTTCATCTCGTACGTGTACTCGCTGGAGCACGAGGGGCACGGGGGGAAGTTGTCGCTCATGTGTTCATTGTCCAGGTTGCTTCGACGGATGTCTTGCGTGGTCAGCGGTGCTGCGCGGTGAGTGGCGCCGCGCGGTCCGGCCGGGCGCACCCTTCGCCGGTCCAACAGCAGGCCAGCATGTATGGACATGAAGAATTTTTCAAATCGCTTGTCGCGCGTGATGCGGACACGTGCGGTAGCGCCCCACGCGGTACCGGCCGACCGGCCGCTCCTCGGGCCGCTCCTCAGACCGTGTGCTCGGTGACGAAGCCGGCGATGGCGTCCTGCCGAGCCGGTGACCCGGGCCGTCCGCCGGGGCCGTCACCGCCCCCGCTACCCCGAGAGCCGCGCGCGGAGTTCGCGCTTGAGCAGCTTTCCGCTCTGGTTGCGCGGCAGGTCGGGGACGAAGACGACGCTCTTCGGGACCTTGTACGGCGCCAGGCGGCCCTTCACATGGGCGATGATCTCGGCGGCCGTGGGCGCGGCCGAGGGCGCGGCGGCGGGCTTGAGGACGACGAAGGCGGTGACCGCCTCCATCCACTTCTCGTCGGGGGCGCCGATCACCGCCACCTCCGCCACCGAGGGGTGGGTGTAGACGGCCTCCTCGACCTCGCGGGAGGCCACCAGGACGCCGCCCGTGTTGATCACGTCCTTGATGCGGTCGACGACGGTGAGGTAGCCCGCCTCGTCGGCGAGGACCAGGTCGCCGGAGTGGAACCAGCCGTCCCTGAAGGCCTCGGCGCTCTCCTCCGGCGCGTCCCAGTACCCGAGGCACAACTGCGGTGAACGGTAGACGAGTTCGCCGGGAGTGCCGGGCGGCACCTCGGCCCCGTCGCGGTCCACGACCCGGGCCTCGACGAACAGGACGGGACGGCCGCAGGACGAGGGGCGCTGGGCGTGCTCCTCGGGGCGCAGCACGGCGGCGAGGGGCCCGACCTCCGACTGGCCGAAGCAGTTGTAGAAGCCCACCTCGGGGTAGCGGGCGCGCAGCCGGTCGAGCACGGTCACCGGCATGATCGAGGCGCCGTACTGCGCCTTGCGCAGCGAGGACAGGTCGCGCACGTCGAGGTCGGGGTGGTTGGCGAGCGCGACCCACACCGTCGGCGCGAGGAACAGCGAGCCGATCCGGTCGGCCTCGATCCGCCGGAGCACCTCGGGGAGGTCGGGCGCCTCCATCAGGGCGACGGAGGCGCCGACGGCGAGGTAGGGCAGCAGGAAGACGTGCAGGCCGGCCGAGTGGTAGAGCGGCATGCAGATCAGCGGCCGGTCGTCGGCGCGCAGGTCGAGGGCGACGATGCTCGACACGTACGCGTGGACCAGGGCGCGGTGGGTCATCTTCGCGGCCTTCGGCCGGGAGGTGGTGCCGGAGGTGTAGAGCAGCTGGGCCAGGTCGGTGTCGTGCACCGGGGCGCCGATCTCGGGCACGGGCCCGGTCGAGGCCGCGGTGAGCAGCGCGTCGTCGCCGTCGCGCAGCGGCACCACCCGCTCGAGGTCCAGCCGGTGCCGTACGCGTTCGACCTCCGGGGTCAGCGCGGGGTCGCTCAGGACGACCCGGCTGCCGGACCGCTCGATCTGGTAGCTCAACTCATCGCCGGTGAGCGCGTAGTTGACCGGGACGTGGACCAGGCCGGCCCGGGCGCAGGAGAGGAATGCGATCGCGTAGGCGTCGGAGTTGCGCCCGTACGCCGCGACCCGGTCGCCGGGGCGCAGCCCCAGGCCCAGCAGGTGGGCCGCGGCGCGGCTGACCGCGTCGTCGAGTTCGCGGTAGGTCCAGCCGCGGTCGGCGAAGGTGAGCGCCGTACGGTCCGGTGACCGGCGGGCGCTGCGGCGCAGCAGGCCGTCGATGGTGCCGCCTCGGGGATCGTCGAGCATGGTCGCGGTCTCACTTCCGGGTTCGGGCTCCGTGGGGAGGGAGGACCGTGCCCTGGCCGCGCCGGCCGGGCCCGGCCGATCCTCGCGGGGAGGGATCGGGGACGGGAGGGGCGTGCCGCCGGTCAGGGGGTGGTGAGCGCGGCCGCGTCGTCGGCGCGGTCGTCGTCCGCGGTGTCGAAGTCGGTGTCGGTGGCGTCGCTGAGGCCGAGCCGCAGGTGCTCGATGTGGTAGACGGCCTGGTCGAGGAGCTCGGCGACGTGGTTGTCGTACAGCGCGTACACCACCGAGCGGCCCCGGCGCTCGCCCGTCACCAGGCCCAGGTTGCGCAGCAGCCGCAGCTGGTGGGAGCAGGCGGACTGCTCCATGGCGACCTCGTTGGCCAGTTCGGTGGCGGCGCAGGGGCCTTCGCGCAGGCGGGAGAGGATCAGCAGCCGGGACGGGGTGGCCAGGGCCTGCAGGGTGGTCGCCACCCGGGCCGCGCTGGCGGCGTCGAGGGGTGTGCGCGGGACGGCGTTCTTCGCGGGAGCGGCTCCATGACCCATGCGGCCAATACTACAACCCATACATGAATGGATGTTCATGTGTTCCTGTATGGTGGGAGGAGTCGTCACAGTCCTGCCCGCATCCGGCCCGAAGGGTCTCCTTTGCCATGTCCTCCACCCTGATCGAGCGCCCCGCTCCCGGCTCGGCCACCGGGCCCGCCGGCGCCGCCCCGCGACGGCGCACCCGGGTGCTCTCGCTGCCCGAGGCCCGGTGGGCCGCCGCGGCGACGGTGCTGTTCCTGATCGCGCTGCCGCTGCAACTGACCGGCGCCCCGGCCTGGACCTGGGGCCCGCTGTACGCCCTCGCGTACGCGGCCGGGGGCTGGGAGCCGGCCTGGGCGGGACTGCGGGCGCTGGGGGAGAAGACCCTCGACGTCGACCTGCTGATGATCGTGGCCGCGCTCGGGGCGGCGGCGGTCGGGCAGGTGATGGACGGGGCGCTGCTGATCGTCATCTTCGCCACCTCCGGCGCGCTGGAGGCCCTGGCCACCGCCCGTACCGCCGACTCGGTGCGCGGACTGCTCGACCTCGCGCCCGCCACGGCCACCCGGCTGCTGGACGACGGCACCGAGGAGGCGGTGCCGACCGAGCGGCTCGCCGTCGGCGACACCGTGCTGGTCCGGCCCGGCGAGCGGATCGGCGCCGACGGCCGCGTTCTGGACGGCGTGAGCGAGGTGGACCAGGCCACCATCACCGGCGAGCCGCTGCCCGTGGCCAAGGAGCCCGGCGACGAGGTCTTCGCCGGCACCCTCAACGGCACCGGCGCCCTGCGGATCAAGGTCGAGCGGGACGCCTCCGACTCGGTGATCGCCCGGATCGTGCAGCTGGTCGAGGAGGCCTCCGAGACCAAGGCGCCCACCCAGCTGTTCATCGAGAAGGTCGAGCAGCGCTACTCGGTCGGCATGGTCCTGGCCACCCTCGCGGTCTTCGCCGTCCCGCTGGCCCTCGGCGCGGCCTTCACCGGCTCGCTGCTGCGGGCGATGACCTTCATGATCGTCGCCTCGCCGTGCGCGGTGGTCCTGGCCACCATGCCGCCGCTGCTCTCCGCGATCGCCAACGCCGGCCGGCACGGCGTGCTCGTGAAGTCCGCCGTCGTCATGGAGCGCCTCGGCCAGGTCGACGCGGTCGCGCTGGACAAGACCGGCACCCTCACCGAGGGCACCCCAAGGGTCACCGACCTGCGCCCCCTGCCCGGCTCCGGCCTCACCGAGGAAGAGCTGCTGGCGCTCGCCGCCGCGGCCGAGCACCCCAGCGAGCACCCGCTGGCCCGCGCCGTGGTGGACGCCGCCCGCACCCGCGGCCTGGCCCTCGCCGTGGCGGGGGACTTCTCCTCCGCCCCGGGCGTCGGCGTCACCGCCACCGTCGACGGCCGCGCCGTCGCGGTCGGCGCCCCCGCCCGGCTGCTGACCGGCCCCGAGGGCCCCGCCGCCGAGGCGGCCGCCGAGCTGGAACGCGAGGGGCGCACCGCCGTCCTCGTCCTCGCCGACGGCTCCCCGGTCGGCGTCCTCGGCATCGCGGACCGCCTGCGCCCGGACGCCGCCGCCACCGTCGCCGCGCTGACCACCCTGACGGGCACGGCGCCGATGCTGCTCACCGGCGACAACCCGCGGGCCGCCGACCGCCTGGCCGCCGAGGTCGGCATCGCCGACGTCCGCGCCGGGCTGCTGCCCGAGGACAAGGTCGCCGCCGTCAGGGAGCACGAGCGCGCCGGTCGGAAGGTGCTGGTGATCGGCGACGGCGTCAACGACGCCCCCGCGCTCGCGGCCGCCCACACCGGTGTCGCCATGGGCCGGGCCGGCTCCGACCTCGCCCTGGAGACCGCCGACGCGGTCATCGTCCGCGACGAACTCGCCACCGTCCCCGCCGTGGTGGCGCTCTCCCGCCGGGCCCGCTCCCTGGTGGTGCAGAACCTGGTGATCGCCTCGGTGTTCATCTCCGTGCTGGTGGTCTGGGACCTGGTCGCCACCCTGCCCCTGCCGCTCGGCGTGCTCGGCCACGAGGGCTCCACCGTCATCGTCGGCCTCAACGGCCTGCGGCTGCTGCGCGAGGCGGCCTGGACCAGGGCCGGGGCCGAGGGCCGCTGAGGCCTGACGGAAGGCCGGGCCCGGCACGCTCCCCCGTGGCGTGCCGGGCCGCACGTCAGAATGCCAGGACGCGGACCGGCGGTGTTGGCAATGCGTCCACGGTTCCTTGGCGCTGCGTCTACTGTTACTGCGTCTACTGCGTCTACTGCGCGCCCGCGCACCCGGACAGCGCCCGCTGCCGGTGCTCGCTGGGCGAGATCCCGTACGCGGCGCGGAAGGCGCGGCTGAAGTCGGAGGCGCTGACGATGCCCCAGCGGGCAGCGACGAGGTGGACCGGCATGGTGCGCAGCGCGGGGTCGGCCAGGTCGCGGTGGGCCCGCTCCAGCCGTCGGCGGCGGATCCAGGCGGCGACCGTCTCGCCCTGCGAGTGCTGGCCGAAGAGGCGGTGCAGGTAGCTGACGGAGATGTGGTGCGCGGCGGCGACCGCGGTCGGGGTGAGCTCGGGGTCGTGGAGGTTGCGCCGGATGAAGGCCCGCACGCTCTCGATCAGGGCCCGCCGACGGGCCTCCTCCGGCAGCGCGGTCTCGGTGTCCGTGAGCCGGGAGAGCCAGGCGGCCACCAGATCGACCACGACCGTTCCCAGCCGGGGCGCCTCGGCGGGCCCCAGGGCGGTGGCCTGCCGGTCCAGACCGACGAGGAACTCCGAGAGCAGCACGCTCGTGCCCTCCTGCGCGGGCAGCCGCCGGCCGAACAGGTCGCGCAACTGGTGCGGGGGCACCGGCAGCAGGGCGGCGGGGAAGTCGATGCCCAGGGCGTCGACCCGGGGCTCGCCGAGGCCGGGGCCGGGGCCGGAACCGGAGTCGGAACCGGAGTCGGAACCGGAGCGGGAGCCGGGCCCGGCCCCGGGGCCCTGGGAACGGGGGCCGAAGGTCGTCAGGTCGTACGGCTTCGAGCTGTTGGCCATGTGCAGGTCGCCCGGTCCGAACATCTCCGTCCGGTCGTCACCGTGCGTCAGTGCCATGCCGCCGGAGAGCACCAGGGTCAGGTGGTACAGCCGCGCGTCCGAGCGCCGCACCCTGCGCTCGCTCCGCCGGAACCGCGCCGCCGGGAAGGAGCTTCTGAGCATGGTCACCGGTCCGAGCTCCAGGCGCCGCATCTCCGCCTCGAAGTTCCCGGCGTGGGCGCTGGTCACCTCGCTGTCGCGGGTCTGTTGCACCAACTCCCGCCAGTGGTCGAACCGTTCGCCTGCGGGCAGGTCCTCACCCCGGATCGTGCTCGCCGTCGTCGCGGCCACTGTCCGCTTCCCCCTTCGGTTTTCCGCCCCGCCGGTCGGCGAGGCCTTCGTACCCGACATCATCGGTCAGCCGGTCCCGGTGGTGATCGGCGCGGTACGGAATCGGTAGTACGTGGAGCGTAGTTCGCGGCACGTAGTAGGGTGCTGCTGCGTCGAACCGGAAGGGGCAGGATGCATGCCAACGACGCCCAGACGCTGGTGCTCTGCGCACTCGCGGACGGGCCGCTGCACGGATACGCCGTCAACACGGCGATCGAGGAACTGACCGGGGAGCGGCTGGGGCCCGGCAGCCTCTACGGGGCCCTCGCCAGGCTCGAATCGAAGCGGCTGATCGAGCCGTTCGACGGACAGGGGCGCCAGCGCCCGGTACGGCTGACACCCCTCGGCCGCGAGGTGCTGGAACGCGAACTGCGGGCCATGGCCAGGGTCGCCGACGCCGGACTGCGGAGCCTGGGGGTGAGCCCCGCGTGAGCATCGTCGTCCGGAGCCTGGTGCGGCTCTACCCGGACGCCTTCCGGGAACGCTGGGGAGCGATGGTGGAGGACGAGGCCCGGGGGACCGGCTGGAAGTCCTGGCCCAACCTGGTCGTCGGCATCGTGGACATGTGGCTGCACCCGGCGGTCTGGCCCGCCGACTCCCCGGCGCAGCGCCAGCGGCGGGTGGCCACCATGGGCATCACCGTCGCCCTCGCCGCCTGGTTCCTCGGCCACCTTGCCGCCGAACAGGCCGGCCCGCTGCCCGCCGAGGCCGTTCGGGAGGCGGTCATGCACGGCTGCACCGTCCTGCTGCTGCTCGGCATCGCCCTGGTCGCACCCCTGCCCCGGCCCACCCCCGGCGCCGCGATCACCCTGCTGAGCTGGGCCGTCCGCCGCCTGGCCGGACCGACCGCCCTCGGCACCGTCGTGGTCGTCCTGGTGCACGGCGGCATCGACGCGGACGCCTCGCCGCCGACCCTGCGCACCGCCGTGCTCGCCGCCTGGTGGATCGCCCTGGGCCTCGGCGCGATCCAGATCCCCCGGATCTTCACCGGCGTCGGCGCGGACGCGGTGGTGCCGCCGGGCCCGGGCCGCCTGAGGGCCGGCGTCTGGACCCTCGCCGGTGCCAGCGCCACCGGCGGCGCGACCCTCCTCGGCGGCTCGGTCACCGGCGCCGGCCTCCACCCGCTCGGCGCCGGCATCGGCGTGGGCCTCCTGCTGCTGACCGCGGTGTGCGCGGGCACCCTGCGCGACCTGCGCGGCCTCCCGTCAGCCTAGGACCCGCCACCCGGCGGGCCGCCCCGACCACTTGGACGGTGCTCATGCCTGAACTGCCCCGCTCCCTCTACGCCCTCTACA
>NZ_JAFLNG010000649.1 GCF_017427025.1 Streptomyces sp. FH025 | reverse complement strand
CCGGGCCGGGCGACGTGACCGCACACCGTCCCCGGCCCGGGGTCCAACATCGAACCCAGGAGCCAGACTCATGACCGTCAACAAGCGCGTCCTCATCGACCGCGTCGCCCCCGCGCTCGGAGGCCGGCAGCCCGCCGCCCGCGCCGTCGAGGCCGTCCTCGACGCCATCGTGCGCGCCGTCGTCGACGGCGAGCGCGTGTCCGTGACCGGCTTCGGCACCTTCCAGGCCGTTGAGGTCGCGAGCCGGAGCGCCCGCAACCCTCAGACCGGCGGGCGGATCGACGTGCCGGCGTGCCGGGTCCCGCGCTTCCGCGCCCACGAACGCTTCCGCGACTTCGCCGACGGCCGCCGCGAGATGCCGCAGGAGGGCAGCGTGACCCGCAAGGACCCCAAGGGCACCTACACCTCGAGGGGGGAGGCGGCGTGAACCGCCTCGCGGCCCGACTTGCAGCGCTGATCGCCCAGTTCGAGCCCGAGCCCCCCACCCCGTACGTGCTGCGCCGCGACATCGACGTCTCCGGCGTCTCCGGCACGGGCGTGGTGGCGGAGGGCGTCATCTTCTCGGCCGCCGCCAAGTCCACGGGGGCCACCCGCTGGCGCGGCGAGCGCGGCTCCACCGTCGCCTGGGACCACGCTGTCGATGTCGAGTCGATCCACGGCCACGACGGGGCGACGAGCGTCGTCCTGCTGCCGGTGCCGGCCATGCTCGCCGCGCTCTCCTCCATCGCCGAACTCGGGCGGCAGCGAGGTAGCGACGAGTGGGCGCGGGGCTGGAACGAGGCGCTGCGCGCGGTCCACGGCCTGGTCGAACGGGCCCTGGATCCGCACCTGGCCGCAGCCGAGGAGCGCGCGAACCCAGTCGAAGGAACTTGAGTCTTCTTTATTGACCTAGGTCTGTTTATGCGGGAGGCTGGTACCGCCAGCCGGGGACCGCGAACCCCCGGCCCGACCTAGGAGAGACCGACGATGACCTTCAGTAACGGAACCCACCCGGCCCTGGCGGACGGATCGACCGTGGAGTACCTCGGACGGGTGGAGTCCCTGCGGCACCGGATGCTGACCACCCGTCGAGGTACGAGCACCTGCGACACGTACACCGACGAGACCGGCGCGCAGCAGCACCTGTACGACCTGCTCGACGGTGACGAACTGGTGCTGAGCCACGTGCACCCGGAGGACCTCATGGACTGGACCCCGCCGACGGACGAGAACGGGAAGCTGCTCGACCCCTTCTCCCCGGAGCTCGGCTAACCCGAGGGGCCCGGCGGCAGGGACTGCCCTGCCGCCGGGCCCGCTCCGACCGTCCGCCCCGTCACCAGACCAGGAGCACACCGTGGAACCGACCAGGGCCATCTACCACGGCAGCAAGACCGAACTGCACGGCCGCATCTTCACCGTCACCACCAACGAGGACTGCGCCGGCCACCCCGGCGGGCCCTTCGGCGGACTCGCCGAGTGCATCGTCCTCCTCGCCCCCGACGGCACCGGCCTCCAGCACGTCCACCCGCGCAGCTTCACCGTCCTCGCCCCCGACGGCGACCCGATCCACCGCGACGCCCAGGACGGCGACTGGACATGGATCCCCGGCCGTGGCGACGTCCGCTTCGCCTACGCCGAGCCCGGCACCAGCCGATGGACCCTGTGGATCCACTACTACGCCTTCACCGGCCGCTGGATCATCCTGTCCGAGCACGTGCGCCGCGACGACCACACCGCCACGCGCTCCCGCTACACCTCCCCGCAGGACCTGCTCGCCTGGCGCATCCGCGTCTGCCTGGACGACCTCGCCGCCGACCGCAACCACGCCATCACCGACGCCTACGAGCGCTGCGCCGACCGCCTCGAGCAGCGCATGCAGGCGCTCGAACTCGCCCCGCCCGCTGCGCCGCGCACCGGCCACCCCGCCGCAACCCGATGAGAGGACCCATGCGCGTCTTCACCGTCACCACCTACCAGGACGACGGCCAGGCCGTCACCCCGGTGAGCATCGCCCTCCTGCGCGAGGACGGCGCCTCCTACTACGCCATCGACGGCTCGATCGGGCGTATCCGCCTCGACCCCACCCAGACGATCGGGCCCGGCCTCGCCCACCTGCCGTGGCACGACGGCCACCTCGACCGCCGCGACCCGGACGTGCGCGGCCGCGACCGGCTCGCCCGCGAGCTCCAGTGGTTCCTCAAGGACACCCCCAGCCCCGAACTGTGGTCGTGGCGCGGGGACACCGACCACCTCGTCCTCGCGCGGATGTGCCACCACCTCGGTGCGCTGCCCCGCGACGTGCCGGACTGGGTGGGCAGCCTGCGCCAGGAAGCCCACCGCCTCGCCCTGCCCCTGCGGGACCTGCCCCGGTGGCCGCGCCGCATCGACCACCCCATGGAGACGGCCCGCCACTTCCAGCGCATCGCCCGCTGCCTGGACGCCGCAGCCGCCACCGACCCCCGCGAGCTGGACGCCGCACACCAGGGTGGTCGCTGGTGAACCTCACCAATCACGTCACCCTGATCGGCAGTCTGTTGCGCGACCCGGAGTTCCACGAGGCGCCCGGCGCGCTCGCCCGGGCGAAGTTCACCCTGCTACAGCGCCCGCGGCTCGCCGAGCCCGGCCAGCCACGCGACCCGCAGGCCAAACAGCTGACCGTGCGCTGCGTCGTCTGGCGGGACCTCGCGTACAAGACGGCGCAGACCCTGCGGGCGAACGACCGGGTCATCGTGGTCGGACAGTTCACCCAGCGCGTGCACCAGCCGCCCGGCGAGAGCACCCGCCTGCTGGTCGAGCTGACCGCCGAGGCGATCGGCACCCTGCTGTAGAGCCCGTGCCCGCGCCCTGCCCCGCAGGGCGCGGGCACGCCGCGCTGTTCGCCAGCCCCCGCAGCCCCTGGTAGACATAGACGACCCCCGGCCCAGGCCGGACCGCAGCACGAAGGAGAGACCGATGAGCGGCAAGGAGCCGGCCGCGACGCCGAAGCGCAGCAAGACGCGCCGCACCGCGGCGAGCCCCGGCGAGCGACTCGCCGCCGCCGCCCAGGAGCTCCAGGCCGCGCTGGAGGCCGTCAAGGAAGCCGGCCTGGAGCCGATGGACCTCCTCGAGCAGCTGCGCGAACCGCTCGCGGTGATCGACGACACCGCCACCAAGATGCGTGCGATGCGCCTCGAGGGCGTCCTCGCGGTCTACCCCGACCGGTCCGTTCCCGTCTACCTCATCTCCGATGCCTCAGGGCTGTCCGCTGCCCTCGTCACCCGGAACGCCAAGCAGGCCGGGTTGGAGCTGCGCAACCGCCGCGCGAGCAGCTAGCCGCCGGTCAGGGCGCGCAGCTCGGCGAGAAGGTCGCGGCTGCCCTGCCGGGCCAGGTCGGCCTCAAGAACCTCGCGAGCCTCGTGGGCTTCCTCTTCCATCGCGGCCAGCTCGTCGTCGTCCATGTACTCCCACGGGATACGGCTGGTGACGACGCCGAGGCGGTACTCGCCCTGGTCGTCGTCTTTGTTCTCGTCTTGGGCGAGCTTGCCGATCTTCCGCAGGACTTCCTCCTCGCGGTGCTGACGCTCCAACACCGTGTCGAGGGAGCCGTCCACGCACCCGTAGCCTGTGACGCGAACGGGCGGCGCGGGACGGGTCCGGGACTCGACGGAGTCGCGCAGCGCCATCCACTTCCGCCGGCTGCGCACCGCGCTTCGACCAGCGCCCGCGGCCGCGTCGAAAGCGGTGAGGAGCGCGGCCAGCTGCTCCCGGGTCGGCAGGACGCGTCCCACCAGGATGAGGTGAACGGTGCTCTTCGCCACCCGGTGCCCGGCCGCTTCCGACAGGTCCTGGATGGCCTTGAGAGAGGGCTGACCCGCCCGGGCCCGCATCTTCCTCAGCCCCAGCGCCAGATTGCCCAAGGTCCGTCTGGGCCGGTACTTCTCGGCCTTCGGGGCTTGCTCGGAGGCCAGGGGGGCGGCGCGCCCGATGGCCGCCGCCTGCCACAGATCGCGGATGTCCTGCATGGCCTGGCGCTGGGCTTTGGCGTCCGCAGGGTCCGCGGCCGCGTGGGCGAACGCGAGGGCGGTGCCGAGCCGGGGCAGCCGGTGGCCGGCGGCGGCCTGGCTCAGGGTCGCGGCGCCCTTGGGCGTGCCGAGAGCCGCGGCGCGTGCGGCGAGGTCGGTGTAGGTGAGCCCGCTGGCATCCTTCATCCGGCGCAGGGCTAGGGCGAGCGCCCGCAGGCGTGGGTCGGTGCCCGCCGGAACGGGGTTGGCGCGGCGTCCCACGGTCAGCGCCCCCGCCCGTAGAGCTGGTTGCCGCCCGGGTGCCCGCGGGTGAGCAGCCGGGTCGAGGCGGCGGTCGCAACCACCGTCAGCGCGTCCGGCACCGGCGTACCGGTCAGCGCCAGGGTGGCGAGCACCAGGATCAGGACGACCAGGAGCACGG
>NZ_JAFLNG010000648.1 GCF_017427025.1 Streptomyces sp. FH025 | reverse complement strand
TGACGGGGTGCGTCAGGCCTTCTCGGTGACCCCGGCGGAGTCGAAGGTGGCTACATCGTGCATCGCGCGGGCCGCACTCTGCACCAGCGGCAGCGCCAGCAGGGCACCGGTGCCCTCGCCGAGCCGCAGGTCGAGGTCGATCAGCGGACGCAGGCCGAGCTTCGCCAGCGCGGCCTGGTGGCCGGGCTCGGCGGAGCGGTGGCCGGCGATGCAGGCGGCCAGCACCTCCGGGGCGATCGCCTTGGCGGCCAGCGCGGCCGAACCCGCGATGACACCGTCCAGCACCACCGGGGTGCGCAGCGAGGCGGCCCCCAGCAGGAAGCCGGCGATGGCCGCGTGCTCCAGGCCGCCGACGGCGGCGAGGACGCCGATCGGGTCGCTCGGGTCGGGCTGGTGCAGGGCCAGCGCGGCGCGGATGACCTCGATCTTGCGGGTGTGGGTCTCGTCGTCGATGCCGGTGCCGCGGCCGGTGACCTCGGCCGGGTCGAGGCCGGTGAACACCGAGATCAGGGCGGCCGAGGCGGTGGTGTTGGCGATGCCCATGTCGCCGGTGACCAGCGCCTTGTTGCCCGCCGCGACCAGGTCGCGGGCGGTCTCGATGCCGACCTCGATGGCCTTCAGCGCCTCTTCCCGCGTCATGGCGGGGCCCTGGGTCATGTCGTCGGTGCCGGGCTTGACCTTGCGCGGCAGCAGGCCGGTGGCGCGGCCCTGCTGGACGGCCTCCGGCAGCTCGGCGGCCACGCCGACGTCCACCACGCACACCTCGGTGCCGATCTGCTTGGCGAAGGAGTTGATCACCGCTCCCCCGGCCAGGAAGTTGCCGACCATCTGGGCGGTCACCTCCTGCGGCCACGGGCTGACGCCCTGGGCGTGCACGCCGTGGTCGCCCGCGAAGATCGCCACGCAGGCGGGCTCCGGGATCGGCGGCGGGCACTTGCGGGACAGGCCGCACAGCTGGGCGGAGATGATCTCCAGCATGCCGAGCGAGCCGGCCGGCTTGGTCATCCGCTTCTGCCGGTCCCAGGCCTCGCCGAGCGCCTTGGCGTCCAGCGGGCGGATGCCGCGCAGGGTCTCGGCCAGCAGGTCCTGCGGCTCCTCGCCGGGCAGCGCGCGGTTGCCGTACTGCTCCTCGTGGACCACCCAGGACAGCGGGCGCTTCTTCGCCCAGCCCTGCTGCTCCAGCTCGGGCTCGTCCGGGAACGAGTCGACGAAGCCGACGCACAGGTAGGCGACGACCTCCAGGTGCTCGGGCAGGCCGAGCTCGCGGACCAGCTCCTCGTCGTCGAAGAAGCTCACCCAGCCGACGCCCAGGCCCTCGGCGCGGGCGGCCAGCCACAGGTTCTCCACAGCCAGGGCGGCCGAGTACGGGGCCATCTGCGGCTGGGTGTGCCGGCCCAGGGTGTGCCGGCCACCGCGGGTGCGGTCGGCGGTCACCACGATGTTGACCGGGGTGTCGAGGATGGCCTCGATCTTGATCTCCCGGAACTGCTTGGCCCGGCCCTTGGGCAGCGAGTCCGCGTAGGCCTCGCGCTGACGCTCGGCCAGGGCGTGCATCCGCTTGCGGGTCTTGGCCGAGCGGATCACCACGAAGTCCCAGGGCTGCGAGTAGCCGACGCTGGGCGCGGTGTGGGCGGCCTCCAGGACGCGGATCAGCACCTCGTGCGGGATCGGGTCCGGGCGGAAGCCGTTGCGGATGTCGCGGCGCTCGCGGATCACCTGGTGGACGGCCTCGCGGCCGGCCTCGTCGAAACCGGGGGCGGCTGGGCCTCGCGGCTCGGCGGGCTCGACGGCCTGCGGCTCCTCGGCGGGCTGCTCGGCGCCCTCGGCCTGCTCCGGCTGCTGGTCGGCGGGCTCCTCGGCCTGGACGGCCTGGACGGCCTCCGGCTGCTCGGTGGCCGGGGCCTCGGGGGCCTGCTCGGCGGCCTCGGCGACCTCGGCGGCCTCGGCGACGGGCGGCTGCTCCACGACCGGCTCGGCCGGCTGCTCGGCGGGCTGCTCGGCCACGGGGGCCTCGTCCTGACCGGCCTCGGGCGCGGCGGCGAGGGCGACCGGCTCGGCCTGGGCGGCCTCCGGCTGCGGCTCCTCGGCGGCCTGGACCTCGACGGCCTGGACGTCGGCGGGCTGCTCGGGCGCCTGCTCGGCGGCGGGCTCGGCCACCTCGGCGGCGGGCTGCTGCTCGGGCTCCGGCATGACGGCTTCGGCGGGCTGCGCCGCCGCGACCTGCTCCGGCTGCTGCTCCACGGTCTGCTCGGCCGCCGGCTCGACGGCCTGCTCCGCGCCGTTCTCCGCGCCGTTCTCCGGGCTCTGCTCCGCGACCGGCTCGGCCGACGCGGCGGCCGGGGCCTCGGCGGGCTGCTCGGCCTGGACGGCCTCCGGCTGCGGCTGCGGCTGCTCGGCGGCCTCGGCAGCGGGCTCGCTGACGGCCTGGCCGGAGGGCATCTCGCCGGTACCGGCGGCAGTCTCGGCAACCGGCTCGGCGACGGCCTGCGGCGCGGCCTCGGCGGCCTCGGCGCTCGCTACGGCCTCGGCGCTCGCCACGGCCTCGACGGCCTCCGCAGCCTCGGAGCCCTCGGCGACCTGCTCGGCCTGCACCGGCTCGGCGGCCTGGGCCTCCTCGACGGTCTGCGGCGCATCGGCGGCCGCTATGGGCGCGGCCTGCTGCGGCGCCGCCCCCTCGACCACCGGGGCCTGCTCGGCCGCCGGGACCTTGGGCAGGCCGTGCGGGGTCGGCGCGGCGAGGAAGGCGGAGATCCGGCGCGGCTGACCGGTCGGCGCGGCGGCCTCCGGCTGGGCCTCGGGCTGCTCGAGGGGCGCGGCGGCGACGGCCTCGGCCGCAGGCTCGGCGGCGGCCTCGACCACGACGGTCTCGACGGCGGCGGTCTCGGCCACGGCGGCCACAGCGTCCGCAGCGGGCACGACGGCCTCGGCGGCGGCCTCCGCCGGAACCGGCTCGGCCACGACGGCCTGCGCGGCCTCGGCGGCCGGCGCGCCCTGGACGCCCTCGACGACCGGCGCGACCGGCACGACCGGCGCGACCTGGACGGCCTCCGGCGTCTCGACGACCTCGACCACCTCGATCGCCCCGACCGTCTCGACGGTCAGCACGCCCTCGACCGGCTGCGCGGCCAGCGGCACCTGCTGGAAGCCCTGGCCCTGCGGCGCCTGCTGGACCTCCTGCACCCCCTCGGCCGTCGGAGCCGCCGGGGCGACCGGAGCCGCGGGAGCCATCGGGGCCGCCTGCGGCACGCCCTGCGGCACGGCGCCCGCGACCGGCGCGACGGCCTCGCCCATCGGCGGCCGGCCGACGACCGGAATGCCGTGCGCGGGCGTGCCGCCCTGCGACGGGCCGCGGTCGGCCAGCGAACGGACCGGCACCTGGCCGGTCATCAGCGACGGGTCCGGGATGGGCGGGCCGGCGTGCAGCGGGCGGCGCGGCGGCTGAGCCTGCGTCACCGGCTGCTGCGCCTGCGCCGGGGCGGCCTGGACGGGCGGCTGCTGGGCGTGCTCGCCACCGCCGAGCACCGGCGGGTCCACCGGCGGCCAGGAGGGCTCGACCGGGGTGCCGTCCGGCTGCGGCGCGTACTGCTCGGCCTGGGCGGGAACGATCGGCTCGCCCCAGGAGCCCTGCGGGCCGGGCATCAGCAGCACGTCGTCCTCGTCGTCCAGGCCGTCCGGCTGGTCGACGAAGTGGAAGGCCGGGTGCCCGGCGCCCTGGCCGACGCCCCAGCCGTCGCCGGGGACGGCCGGGGACGGCGCGCCGGGAACGGTGAAGCTCGGCTGGCCCTGCGGCGGGATGACGCCCGCGCCGGGCAGGCCGCCGTGCGGCGCCGCCGGGTTGGGGATCACCCCGCCGTCCGTCGCGACGCCCTGCAGGGGTGCAACGCCGGCGACGCCCTCCGGGCCGCCGAGCGGGTCGGGCCCGGCGTGCAGGTGCTCCGGCTGTCCCTCGCCCGGGACGTGGCCGCCATCGGTCATTGTCAAAGCTCCTTCCAGGCCGCTGCCGCGCCCTTGGCGACACGATCACCGACCGCAGCGCCCATCCGCTCGGGCCGGGCCTGCGTCGACCCGCCCCTCAACCACACGCGGCCGCCGCGCCGAGGCGCTGCGGCCCAAGTCCTTCCGGCGCGCTGCGGCACCCCGGCCCGGGCACCGCCCGTGTGGGAGGTGCACCATCTGAAACAACGACAACCCGGAGCAACCGGCACGACCGCACCGGACCCTACGACATTCTCCAGGTCCGGGACGCGGCCCGTCGAATTGCCCACACTCCGAACGGAACCGGCTTGCACCACGTCAAAAAGGTGACAAACCGACCGAATCGGGCAGGTGGCCGACGGCTGCTGCCGCCTGGGACGCCACACTACCGGCCCCGCGCGGTCACCTCTCGAATCGGTGTCCGGATGC
>NZ_JAFLNG010000647.1 GCF_017427025.1 Streptomyces sp. FH025 | reverse complement strand
ACGTGCTCAGGCTCCAGGGCGCGGCACAGGATGCGTACCGGACCGACCGGGAGGCGTGGGAGCGGCTGACCGAACTGCTCGGCCCCGACCACCTGCACACCATCGCGGCCGCCGCCGGCCTCGGCGGCGACCTGCGCCAACTCGGCCGCTACGCCGAGGCGCAGGCGCTCGACCGGCGGACGCTGGAGGCCGCCGAGAGGGTCCTCGGGCCGGACCACCCGCGCACCATGATGAGCCTCAACAACCTGGCCGTCTCCGCCTTCCTGGCCGGCGACCTCGACGACTCCTTCGAAGGCCACTCGACCGCCGCGGCCCGTCAGCGGTCGGTGCTCGGCGAGGACGACCTGTACACCGTCATCTCCGAACTCAACCGGGCCCGTGCCCTGCGCGAGGCCGGGCGGTACGAGGAGGCGCGGGCCGCGCTCGCGGGCACGGTCGAGCGCTCCCGCGCGCGCTACGGCGAGGACCACGACGGCACCCTGCGCGGTCTGCGGCACCTCGGCGGCGCGCTGCTGCGGCTCGGCCGGTACGAGGAGGCGCGGGCCGCCGACGAGGAGGCGTACCGCCGGGGGCTGGCCCGGTACGGGGCCGACCACCCGGAGACCGCGGCCGCGGCCGGGAACCTCGCCGTCGACCTCGCCGCGCTGGGCGAGAGCGGGCGCGCGGTCGAGCTGGCCCGGGCGGTGTTCGAATACCACCGCGCCCACCTCGGCGAGGAGTACCCGACCACCCTGATCGCCGCCGGGAACCTCGCGGTGCTGCTGCGCCGGGACGGTCGCGTGGAGGAGGCCGCGGCACTGTCCGGGCGGGTGCTGGAGGGGCTGCGGGCGCAGCTGGGGGAGCGGCACCGGTACGTCGGGGCGGCGCTGCTGAACCACGCCAACTCGCTGGCCGCGGTGGGCGATCCGGCCGGTGCGCGGGAGCTGGACGAGCGGGCCGCGGAGGTGCTGGCGGAGTCGCTGGGGCCGGACCACCCCGACTCCCGGGCGGCGTTCGGCAACCTGGCGGCCGACCCTTCCGGGCGGGCGGACGTCTTCGTGGAGGCGCCGCCGGTGTGATCGGGCCCCTGACCTCTGACCCCGGCCCCCGTGGCCGCCTGTGCGCCGGTCGAGTGCCCTCACGCGACCGCTGGACGGGTGAACTTTTGGCGAGACGCCGCAGCCTGAAGCGGGTAGTGGGCAGTCAGGGGCTCGTAAGGGAGCGTCGCGACGTGCAGGCGCGCAGTACCCTTGCGACCAAGCCGGGGTATATACCCGGCGGTGCTTCTCTCTAACCCCCATCGTGGAAGAGAATCGAACATGACATCCGCACTGGACACCACGCCCCGCACCGAACTGACGGAGCCTCAGCCGAACCGCGGTGACGATCGGCCGTCGCTGGACGACCTCGCCCGACTCGGCGCGGAGGAACTCGCCGCCAGGCTTCACCGAGCCCTCCCCGACACCGGAGCGGGAGTTCCGGTCGCGGCCTTCAACTCCTCCATCTGATCGGCCGACCCGCCGTCGGCTCCGCTGAATCCGATCGACCATGACGCCAACTCCGCGACCTCTCACCCAGTTCGTCGTGAAGGTCCACAGCCGGTGTGATCTCGCCTGCGATCACTGCTACGTGTACGAGCATGCCGACACCAGTTGGCGGCGACGTCCCAAGGTCATCGGTGAAGAAGTCCTGAACGCCGTCGCCGAGCGGATCGGCGAGCACGCCGCCTCCCACCGGCTGCCCGTTGTCCGGGTCGTCCTGCACGGGGGAGAGCCCCTGCTCGCCGGCCCGGACCGACTGCGCCACGCCGCCGAGGCGCTCCGGGCGGCGCTGCCCCCCGGCTGCGCGTTGGACCTGCGCATCCACACCAACGGAGTCCAACTCTCCAAGGACTACTGTGAACTCTTCGCCGACCTGGGCGTGAAGGTCGGCATCTCGCTGGACGGCGACAAGGCCGCCAACGACCGCCACCGTCGCTTCGCCGACGGGCGCAGCAGCCACCCCCAGGTGCTGCGGGCGGTCGCGCTGCTGAACGAGCCCGAGTACCGGCACCTGTTCGCCGGGCTGCTGTGCACCGTCGACATCGAGAACGACCCGGCCGCGGTCTACCGGGCGCTGGCCGAACTGGAGCCCCCGGCCGTCGACTTCCTGCTGCCGCACGCCACCTGGGAGGAGCCGCCCAAGCGGCTCCCGGGCGGCGGGGAGACTCCGTACGCCGACTGGCTGCTCACCGTCCACAGGCTGTGGGAATCGGACGGGCGGCCGTTCGCCGTCCGGACCTTCGAATCCGTGCACCGGACGCTGCGCGGATTCTCCAGCCTCACCGAGTCGCTCGGACTGGAGCCCTCGGACCTCGCCGTCCTGGAGACGGACGGGTCCTTCGAGCAGGCCGACAGCCTGAAGACCGCGTACGACGGTGCGCCCGCCACCGGGATGAACGTTTTCGCGCACAGCCTGGACGACCTCGCCCGCCACCCCGGCATCGCCGCCCGGCAGTCCGGCCTGGCCGGACTGAGCGAGGAATGCCGGTCCTGTCCGGTGGTCCGCTCCTGCGGGGGCGGGCTGTACGCCCACCGCTACCGGGCGGACACTGACTTCGACAATCCCTCCGTCTACTGCGGTGACCTCATGCAGCTCATCAACGGCATCAATGGCATCAACGGCATTTCGGAGAGCGGTGGTTCGTCCACCGGGCCGGCGGCGGTCCCGGCGGCTCCGGCGGTCCCGGCGCAGGGCGGGGAGTCGCTGCTGCCGACCGCGCTCACGCCGGCGCAGGTCGAGGAACTGGCCCGGGGGTACGGGGGAGCGGACACCGTCTCCGCGCTCGCGGAATCCCAACTCGCGCTCACCCGGGCGATGCTGGCCGCCGCCTGGGACGCCTCCGGGCAGGGGCGCGCGGAGGCGTGGAGCCTTCTGTCGGCGCTCGACGTGGGCGCGCCCGCCGCCGTGGACGCCGTCCTCGCGCACCCGTACGCCCGCGCCTGGGCGGCCCGGCGGCTCGCCGGGGACCTCTCCGTCGGGCTCGGGCCGCTGGCCGCGCTGGCCGCGGCGGCGGCGGTGCGGGCCGGGCGCGGGGATGCGGTCGCCGTCCCGGTGCGGGGCGGGTGGCTGCACCTGCCGACGCTCGGGCGGATCGCCGTACCGGACGGGGAGGCGGTGGTCACGGGCCTGGCGGACGGCTTCGAGGTGCGGGCCTCGGGCGGGTCGGTGTTCACCGCGTACGACCAGCCGCTGCGGAGGGTCCGGCTGGCCGGGGGGTGGACGGTCGCGCTGGAGGACCTCGACCCGCTGCGGGACAGCCACGACCACCCGGTGGCCGATCGGCTGTCGGAGAGCGAACTGCTGGGCTGGACGGGCGCGTTGCGGGAGGCCTGGGAGCTGCTCGGGCGCGACCTTCCCGGGTACGCGGAGGGGATCCGCGCGGGGCTGGGCACCGTCACGCCGCTGCGGCCGGGACCGGCCGGACGGGACGTCAGCTCGGCGGCGCGGCAGGCGTTCGGGGCGGTCGGCATCGCGCGGCCCGCCACCGCGCCGACACTGGCGCTGCTGCTGGCGCACGAGTTCCAGCACGTGAAGCTGGGGGCCGTGCTGGACCTGTTCGACCTCTACGACCGGGCCGACGAGCGGCTGTACTTCGCTCCCTGGCGGCCCGATCCGCGCCCGCTGGAGGGCCTGCTCCAGGGCACGTACGCGCACCTGGCGGTCACCGAGTACTGGGGCACGCGGACGGCCGCGTACGACGGGCTGCCGGGCGAGGCCGCCGACCGGGCGCGGGCGCAGTTCACGCTCTGGCGGCGGTACACGGCGGAGGCGGTCGAGCGGCTGGTCGAGTCTGGGGCGCTGACGGGCGTCGGCGTGCGGTTCGTCGAGGGGATGCGGGAGAGCCTCGCCCCGTGGCTCGCCGTGCCGATGCCGAGGGCCGCCGAGCAGTCCGCCGACCGGATCCGGGACGAGCGCGGCCACGTCCGTGCGACGGGGGCCTGATGCCGGTATGACGACCATGCTGCCCCGTACCGCCCGCACCGGTGCCGCCCTCATTGGTTCCGCCCGCGCCCGGAACACCCTCACCACCGGGCAGTTGGCCGTCGGACTCGCCGAACTCGGCGTCCGGCCGGGAATGGTGCTCCACGTCCAGGCGTCCCTGCGCGCCCTCGGCTGGGTGACCGGCGGCGCGGCCGGGGTGGCCGACACCTTGCTCGACGCCCTGGGCGGCGCAGGGACGCTGGTCGCCTACACCGCCAACCCCGAGAACTCGGCGACCTCGCGGATCCACAAGAACGCCATCGCCGGACTCTCCCCGGCGCAGGTCACCGCCTACCTCGACCGGATGCCGCCCTACGACCCGGCGAGTACTCGCTGTTCCCCGACCATGGGCGCCCTCTCCGAGGAGATCCGCACCCGCCCCGGCGCCGTGCGCAGCAGCCACC
>NZ_JAFLNG010000646.1 GCF_017427025.1 Streptomyces sp. FH025 | reverse complement strand
GGCGTTCAGCAGCCGGGCGTGGCCGAGCAGCAGCCGGCCGGTGAACTGGAGCGCCTGGGCGGCGATCAGGACCGGGGCGAGGAACACCGCGAAGAGGGAGAGGGCGACCAGGTAGAGGACGAAGGCCAGTACCCCGCCCACGAGTTCGGCCAACTGGATCACTCCTCGGGATTCTGCGGAGCGGGGGCGCCCGTCCGGCTCCGGCCGCCGGGCAGCCAGCCGGCGATCCGCCGGCGGAGCGGCTCGGGGCGATCGTCGAGGGCGCGGCCCAGGTGCTCGGCCCAGCCCCGGTGGACCGGTCCGACGGCCGCAACCAGCCGGGCCAGGTCGTCGGTGGGCCAGCGGTCCTCGGCGCGCCGGAGGATCTTCTGGACCAGCGCCCGGGGCTCCTCGGTCAGCTTGGCGCGGGTGATGGCCGCCAGGTGGCTGATCAGCGGCTCGCTCGCCCGGGTGCCCCGGCCGACCTTGCAGGTCTGCTCGTGCAGCAGGGTGAGGTAGTCGAGGGCCGTCCGCTCCTCCAGCCCCCCGAGCCGGGGGCCGGTCCTTGCGGGATCGCGCACCACCCGGTCGGTGAGTGCCTGCGGCAGCTTCTGGCGCAGCAGGGCCCGGACGGGGGGCCAGTCGCCGGGTGGCTCCCGGTTCAGCAGTTCGGCGAGTTCCTCGGCGGTCCGGGCCGTCCCGAGCAGCTTGCGCACGTTCAGCGCGTACCGGACGCACATCCGGGCGTCGGCCGGCAGCCAGTCGCTCCTGGGCGGTGCTTCCAGTCGCTCGGCCAGTTGCAGGAAGTTGCTGAGTTCCAGCGCGCCGGGGGCGTCCTGGAGCACGGTCGCGGCCAGCCAGCGTCGGGCGCCGTCGTCCCAGCGCAGGTCGGGCGCCAGGCGCGGGATCAGGCTCAGCGCCTCGGCGTGGGACCAGCGGTTCCCGTGGCCCGGCCAGAGTGCCTGCAACAGCGCGACGTCGACGAGGCCGTCCCGGCGCAGCCGCAGGATCTCCAGCAGCGTTCGGCTCGCCTGCCCCGGCTGGTGCTCCGCCCGGACCAGCAGGAAGTCCTCCAGCAGGTCCGGGCGGTTGATCAGGTCGTCGCCGGTGAGCAGCCCGGGCGGCAGGGCGCGCAGTACGGACCGGAACTGCCCGGGGCGCCCGTGCTCCAGCCCCAGGACGGCGGCGACCAGGCCCTGGCGGAAGGCGGGCCAGCGGCGGGCGGCCTCCGTCAGCGGCTCGCCCAGGGCGTCGAGGGAGCCGACCGTCACCGCCGTGGCGAGCAGGTGCTCGCCGATCCGTTCGCCCTGCACCCTGAGTTCGTGGTCGGGCGCCTCCAGGCCGGAGCCGTCCGCCCAGGCCAGCAGCCGCAGCGCGGACGCGCCCCGGGCCTCCTGGAAGAACGTCAGCCAGCGGGCGGTGCACTGGGCGCGCTGCCGCGGGTCGTCGATCCGGACCGGGTCGAGGGCCCGCGAGTCGCCGTCCAGGATGAGCCGCAGGTCGCGCTCGACCACCTCGTCGGTCGCTCGTTGGACGAGGTCGGGCAGTCCGGCGGCCTCCGCCATCCGCCTCAGTTCGGTCAACTGGCCTCGGCCGAGGCGCTGTTGCCGGTGCAGGTCCTGGAGGGTGGCCCGGCTGACCGGGGACTGCGGATCGGGGGCGCGCCGCAGCCAGTCGAGCACCGCGGCGATGTCCGGTTCGGTCAGCGGCGCGCCGCCGCGGGCCGCTGCGGCCGCGGCGGGGCCGTGCCAGTCCTCGGCGTCCTGCTCGTCGCCCCACAGGTACGTCTCGGCGCGCTCCCAGAACCGGTCGGAGGCCGCGGGCCCGATCCGGGCGAGCAGCTGGGCCAGCGGGTTCGCGGGCAGCTCGGGGGCCCGGCCCTCCACCAGGTCCAGGACGTGGAAGGCGTCCTGCTGTTCGGGCCCGAGGTCGATCCGGATCTCCGGCACCGTGCCGACCAGGTGGGTGCGGCCCCGGTCGGGCCGGTGCAGGTAGGTGGCGAAGGAGAGCCGGCGGGCCAGCGGCGGCGGCAGCAGGTAGCAGGCCGCCGCGATCCACCGCGCGACCCGTTCGGAGTCCTGCTCGACCAGCAGCACCGTGCGCTGGTGCGCCAGCGCGTCCAGGGTCGCGGTGAGCAGCGGGCCGATCAGGTCGCGGTGCGGGTGGTCGCGCAGGAAGCGGCCGACCGCGTCGCGGCGCAGCGGGCCGGCCTCGACAGCGGGCAGTTCGGGCAGTGTGGTGCTCGGGGCCGGGGTGCTCCGCCACACCGGGGAGCCCCAGAGTTCGATGCCGAGCACGCCGGCGCCGTCCTGCCCGAAGTCCTGGGTGCTCAGCGCGTGGGCGAAGTAGTTCCCGAACCGCTGGGACGGGTCCCGGCCGACGTAGCGCACCTGCGCCGACACGCAGGGGTGACCCGGCACGTGCAGCAGGTTGACGGGGCAGCGCGCGAGTTCCTGCGGCGTCTGGGAGTTGAGCAGCGAGCGGGGCGGTTCGTACGCCGTGAGCGACTCCACCAGGCGCATCGTCTCGGCGGAGGCGTCCGGGCTGACGGCGTTGAACTGGTAGCCGGAGAAGCCGCTCAGGCCGTGTTCGCAGGACGTGTAGTAGAGCTGCTGGAAGGCCATGTCACGCCCTCCTCTGGCGGGGCACCGAGCCGAACTCGCTGAGCAGCCAGAGCAGTGGGTCGGTCACCCGGTAGGGCTGGATGCCGGTGGCCGCGACCCGGCTGTCCGCGGTGGGCCCGTTGCCGAGCGCGGAGAGCCCGAAGTACCGGTAGCGCTCGTAGTTGGTGTCGAGGATCTGGTCGATCGCGCCGCCGCGCCACTCCCGCAGGAGGTGGCGCACCTCCTCGTGGACGTTCAGGCTGTCCTCGGTGTGGAAGCGGTCGCCGCCCGGTGGATGGGCGCGCAGCGGGCTGCCCGCCGCGAGGCCGTCCCAGACGGCGTCGAGCTTGGCGAAGACGACCGCGATCGGCGTGCTGATCCGGCCGCTGCCGCGCCGGCCCGGGAGCAGGCGGGCGGCGGGGCCGGCTCCGGCGCGGTGCGGGAGCAGCATGCTGGTCACCCGGGAGAGCACGTTGATCGGGGAGTCCTCGCCCTCCGTGTCCGGCAGGACGGTGCCGGGCCGGGCGTGCGGGCGTGCGCCGGGCAGCTGGAGCGGGTCCAGGATCAGGATCACGCCGTCCGCGTTGGCCAGGTAGCGGGTGTTCAGCTGCACGCTCTCCTGGGAGTTGAAGTCCTCGCCGGCGGTGTCGAAGAAGGAGAGCAGGGTGTGTTCCGGCCGGGAGCCGAGCAGGCGGCGGCGTTCCAGGCCGAACCGGAAGACCAACGGGTCCACCCGGTTGGCGTTGGCCACGGCCGTCCGGGTGCCGTGGAAGAGCCGGCCGTCCCGGTAGAGCTGGTCCCGGTAGTCGGAGCCGAAGCGGGTCATGGTCGCGTCGTCGGCGGCCATCAGGGCGAAGCCGCCACCGGCCCCGACCCTGTTCATCAACTCGTGCAGCAGCACGGTCATGTAGACCGTCTTCCCGGACGCCTTGGCCCCGACCATCGCGATCAGCCGGTTGTCCACCATCCCGAACTGCGCGGGCAGCGTGCTGTGGCAGACCGGGCAGATCCGGAAGGCGCTCATGGCCTCGCACCGCGGGCACGGGGCGAGGTGCCCCTTGGTCTTCGCCGTGAAGACGGGGCCCACCTCTCCGCGCAGGCCGCGGCGTTCGGCCAGCACCGGGTCGCGCTCGCGCGTGCAGCGTTTGCCGGTGGAGCCGGGCTGGGTGGTGCAGCGGAACATGATGTCCCGGGCGGTGAAGGTCTCGTAGCAGTACGGGCAGGCGAGGTTGGTGGCCATTCAGGTCACTCTCAGTCGGTGCAGGGCGATCGGGCGCAGGTCGACGGTCGGGTCCCCGGCGGCGGCCGGGAGGCAGACCAGCCAGGACGGTCCGCGGGTGGCGGGCACGGTCAGCTTGAGGACGAGCGGTGCGCCGGCCTCCAGCCGCTGTTCGGGCAGTTCGTGCAGCACGGTGCCTTCACCGGCCCGGGTCGGGCGGGTGCGGCCCGGGCCGTGCACCACCTGGAGCGGCGGCAGCAGGCAGCCGGCCTCGGCGGTGAGGACCAGCCGGGCGGTCCAGCCGCGCCGGCCGGTCAGGGCGCGCACCCGGGGCACCAGGACGTCGTACGTCACCAGCGGCAGCTCGGCTGGCAGTTCCACGGTGGCGGGCTTGGCCAGCGGGTCGGCCGGGTGCGGCGCGAGCGCCCAGACGGTGAGGGCGACCGCGCCGCGCCCGACCGGGAGGGTCAGGCCGCCGTCGTGGTGGTAGCCGCGGTGCGAGCAGCGCAGTTCGCCGGCGCGGGCGACCCCGGTCGGCACCGGACCGTCCAGGCGCCAGCCGACCTGGGCCTCCCGGCAGCCGTCCGGCCAGGCCCAGCGCACCAGCAG
>NZ_JAFLNG010000645.1 GCF_017427025.1 Streptomyces sp. FH025 | reverse complement strand
TGTTCACCGACCTGCTGCCCAGGCTCCAGCAGGCGGCCGTGATGCTCACCGGAAGTCCGGTCACGGCCGGGGACGTCGTCCACGACGCGTACCTGCGGATCGCCCGCCGCCCCGAGCGCTTCCTCGGCCATCCGCAGCCCTACGCCTACGCGTTCACGACCATGGTCAACCTCCTGCGCGACCAGTGGCGCCGGGACCGCCGCCGGATCCCGCTGCCCGGGTTGCCCGAGCTCGCCGAGGCGGTGGAGCGCGGCCGGTCCGCGCTCGACCCGCCGCCCGGTGGGGTGGCCGAGCTCCAGGCGCGCTGGGAGGTGCTCCGGCTGCTCGGCTTCCTGACCGCCAAGCAGGCCCGCGTCGTGGTGCTGGTCGACCTCGACGGCTACTCCGTCGACGAGGCCGCCGAACTGCTCGGCCTGCACCGCAGCACCCTGGCCGTCACCCGGCGCCGAGCCCACGGCCGGCTGCGCGCCATCCTGGAGCATGAACGCCGACACGGCGTTTGAGTGCTCTCCGCCCGCTCCGACGCACCGAACTGACGGGAAGTCGGCTGATGTGCCGCCCCGGCCCGTACGCTGAAAATCGTGATCACGGACGAGGACCGCCGCCTCCGCGCCCTGGCCGAGAACGGCCGCTGGCCCGAGCTGCTCGCCGCCTACCGGCAGGGTCGGGCGGCCGCCGTCGCGCAGGCCGGAGAGGAGACCGCGGCGGCCCTGACCGCTCCGCTCGGCCACCTGATCGCCTACTCGGCGCCGCCCGAACTCTCCGTCCGGCTGTTCGACGCGGACGGCGGCGCGGGGACGGTCGCCGGGGTGGCCGACCACGACGCCGGACCGCTCTGGGAGGTGCTCGCCACCCGGCACTCCTGGCTGCGACTGGCCCCGCTGCTCGGCCCCGCCCCGGTGCGCCGACTGGTCGCGCACACCCGGGTGCTGCTCGGCGAGGACCTCTCGTACGGGGCCGAACCCGACCCGGAGGGCGTGCCGCTGCGCCTGGAGCCGTGGGAGAAGGCCGGCTGGGACGAGGCCTCCCGGGTGCGCGAGTACCTGCCCGGCGGCGGGGCGCGCAGTGCGCTGCTGACCCTGCCGGCCAGTCGGGAGGGCCTCGGCGAGGTCGAGCTGCCGGAGCCGGGGGCCCGGCTGGGCGGGCAGCGGGTCACCAGGGCGCTCGCGGAACTGACCGCGCTCGCGCCCTGGACGGAGGTGGTCTGCGTGCGCGGTCAGGCCCCGCTCGCGGCCGCCGTGCTGGCCCGGGACCGACGGGTCGTCGGTGGCTACCTGCCGTTCGCGCTCGCCTACCCGGCGCTGGTGCAGTCCGCCGCCGTGGGCCGGACGCACGGCTGCGCGCACGGGCGGCTGGGCCTGTGGCGGGTGCTCGGCGCGATGGCCGGCTCCTGCCAGGTGAAGCAGCGCATCCGGGCCTCCGACATGAAGCGGTCGATGCCGACGATCAGCCCGACGCCGTCCACCAGGGCCGGCTTGTGGGACTGCAACCCGCCTGCGAGGGTGGCCAGTCCGGCGCCGGTGACCCCGGCGGCGCCCTTGCTGGCGATCACCATGAACACCAGCAGCGAGAGCTGCTCGCCGAGCGACATCGGCTTGTCCATCGCCTCGGAGATGAAGATCGAGGACATGGTGAGGTAGATCGCGGTGCCGTCCAGGTTGAAGCTGTAGCCGGTCGGCACGGTGATGCCGACGACCGGGCGGCTGACGCCCAGGTGCTCCATCTTGGCGATCAGGCGGGGCAGCGCGCTCTCGGAGGAGGAGGTCGAGAGGATCAGCAGGAACTCGCGGCCGAGGTACTTGAGCAGCGCGAACACGTTGACCCCGGCGATCAGTCGCAGCAGCGTGCCGAGCACCACGACGACGAACAGGGCGCAGGTCAGGTAGAAGCCGACCATGATCACGGCGAGGCTCTTCAGCGCGGCCGTGCCGGTGGCGCCGACCACCGCGGCCATCGCCCCGAAGGCGCCGACGGGCGCGACCCACATGATCATCGACATGACCCGGAAGACCAGCCGCTGCAGGTGCTCGATCCCGCGCAGCACCGGCGCGCCGACCGGGCCCATTGCCTGCAGCGCGAAGCCGGCCAGCAGCGCGACCAGCAGGGTCTGCAGCACCTTGCCCTGGGTGAGGGCCGAGAAGAAGGTGTCGGGGATCATCCCGAGCAGGAAGTCGGTGGTCGACTGGGCGCCGCCGGCGGCCGCCTGGGCGTGGCCGGACTTGGCGAGCGCGGCGGTCAGGTGCAGGCCGCCGCCGGGCTCCAGCAGATTGCCGACGACCAGGCCGATGGCCAGTGCGACGGTGGACATGGCGAGGAAGTAGCCGAGCGCGAGGCCGCCGACCTTGCCCACCTTCGCGGCCTTGGTGACCGAGCCGATGCCGAGCACGATGGTGCAGAAGATCACCGGGCTGATCATCATCTTGATCAGGTTGACGAAGCCGGTGCCGACCGGCTTCAGCTCCACGGCGAAGCCCGGGGCCGCCAGCCCGACCACCACACCCGCGACCACCGCGGCGATCACGGCGAGGTAGAGGTAGTGGGTCCGGTCCCTGCGGCTGGGTCTCTCCGCCTTCGCGGCTCCGGTGATCGACATCTGCGGCTCCTTTGCCCTGCAGTCCTGGCGGCCCCGGGTGGTGGGCCGCTCCGACTATGGGCGGAGGGGTGACGGAGGTCACGTTTGCGTTCATAGAGTTCACGGCCGGGCCCCGGTCGCTGTCGTTCGAGGAAGCCGCCGGAGGCCGCCGGTGGCTTCCGACGGCCGCCCCGGGCCCCGGAGGCGCCGGTGGCCGTGGTGCACACTGGCAGGCATGTCCGTGAGCACCGCCCCCACCGGCTCGCGTCGCCGGTGGTTCCCCCTGTCGCGCCGGCTGGTCCGCAGCCTGGCCGGGCAGCTGTTCGTCGTCCAGGTGGTGATCGTCGCCGCCGTGGTGGCGGGCGGTGCGGTGCTCGCGTACGTGTTCACCGCCGAGCGCACCGAGGACGCGGCCCGCCGGGAGGTCACCTCCGTCGCCCATGCCGTCGCCGACTCGCCGTCCGTACGGGCCGCCGTCGTCGGGCCCGACCCGACCGCGGCGCTCCAGCCGTACGTCGAGCAGGTGCGCCAGGACTCCGGGGTCTCCTTCATCACCGTCATGGACACCGCCGGGGTGCGCTGGACCCACCCCCTGCCCGAGCAGATCGGCAGGCCCTACCTCGGGCACATCGACTGGGCGCTCGCCGGGCAGACCCGCAGCGAGACGTACACCGGCACGCTCGGCCCGTCGGTCCGGGTGGTCACGCCGGTGTGGGACGACGGGCACCGGGTGGTCGCGCTGGTCAGTGTGGGGCTGACGCTGGAGTCGATCTCCGCGCAGCTGAGCACTCCACTGCTGGCCCTGGTCGGGGTCGCGGTGGCCGCGCTCGCGGTCGGCGGGGTTGGCACCTACCTCGCCAACTCCCGGCTGCGGCGACACACCCACGGCATGGGGCCGGCCGAGCTCAGCCACCTCTACGAGTACCACCAGGCGACCCTGCACTCGGTGCGCGAGGGCCTGATCCTGCTCGATCGCGCCCACCGGGTGGTGCTGTGCAACGATGCCGCCCGTGAACTGCTCGGGCTGGAGGGCGAGTTGGAAGGGCGTTCGATCGAAGCGCTGGGCCTGCCGGAGGCGCTGGTGGCGGCGGTGGTGGGTGAGGAGCCGGTGCGGGACGAGGTGCACCTGGCCGTCGAGCGGGTCGTGGTGCTCAACACCTCCACCATCGGCACCGGCCCCGGCCTCGGCCGGGTGGTGACCCTTCGCGACCACACCGAACTCCAGTCGTTGAGTGGCGAGTTGGACTCGGTGCGTGGCTTCACCGAAGCACTCGGGGCGCAGGCGCACGAGGCCGCCAACCGACTGCACGCGGTCGTCTCGCTGATCGAACTCGGCCGCCACGAACAGGCGGTGGAGTTCGCCACCGCCGAACTCGAACTCGCCCAGCAGCTCACCGACCGGGTGGTCGCGGCGGTCGGCGAGCCGGTGCTGGCCGCGCTGCTGCTCGGCAAGGCCTCCCAATCCGCCGAGCGGGGAGTCGAGTTGACCCTCACCGAGGACAGCCGGATCGACGACGGGCTGCTCCCGCCCGGGCTCCTCGCGCGGGACCTGATCACCGTGCTCGGCAACCTGATCGACAACGCGGTGGACGCCGCCATCGCCGGAGCCGCACACAGCCCCGTCCCGCCGGAGGTCACCGTCACCGCGCGGATCGACGGCGAGGGCTCCCCGGACGCCTGCCTGCTGCTGCGGGTGGCCGACACCGGGGAGGGCATCGACCCGGCCGCCGTCGAGGACGTGTTCCGGCGCGGCTGGAGCACCAAGCAGGACGGTCACGGGCACGGCCTCGGCCTGGCCCTCGTCGCCCAGGCCGCCCGGCGCAACGGCGGCACCGTCGAGGTCGGGCGGGAGC
>NZ_JAFLNG010000644.1 GCF_017427025.1 Streptomyces sp. FH025 | reverse complement strand
CCTCACCCGAACGGCCACCACCCGGGCGGGCCATTCGCCATGGCCCCATCGGGCCATGCCCCAGCTGACCCATCGGTGCGCCATTTCCTCTTGGCCCCACCTGAACGGGTGATCTATGCCCGGGAGTTGTGGCGCATGTCACGAAATCCCTGCGCGCTCGTCCACGGATGCCGACACTGGGAACCAGCGTGGAAGGACCACCTGTCCTACCCACTTGAGCGCCGGTCCACACCCGGTCGGCGCGCGGACAGGATCCGGCTGCCGCGGCGGCCCCGGACGGCACAACCTCCCGGGACCGCACCACGGGGGAGGATCGCAGAGCGAAGCGAGGGTACGCGTATGTGCCAGCACCGTCCTGAGTGCCCATCGGCCGAGTCCGAGGACCGCGAGGCGGCCGTGCCGGTGGCCTGCCACCCGGAGCAGGGCTGGAGCCTGCTCTGCAACGGCGTCCTGCTGTTCGAGGACACCGGGGAGCTGCTGCCCGACGGCCGGGTGATCGCCCCGCGCCGCCCCGTCGCCCACGCGGCCTGAGCCGCACGGCGGGGGCAGCCGCCGACCGACAACACGACATTCCGATGTCACGCCGTTCCA
Organism: Streptomyces sp. FH025; assembly: GCF_017427025.1. Classification (GTDB taxonomy): domain Bacteria; phylum Actinomycetota; class Actinomycetes; order Streptomycetales; family Streptomycetaceae; genus Kitasatospora. The sequence continues at coordinate 3,836 of NZ_JAFLNG010000644.1, read as the reverse complement.
ACGGCACGAAGGGCAGGGCCCCGGCGGAATCACTCCGCCGGGGCCCTGCCGCATGCCGTGCTGCCGAACCGGTCAGACGCCGTACTCGTCCAGCGGCGGGCAGGAGCAGACCAGGTTGCGGTCGCCGTACGCGCCGTCGATCCGGCTCACCGGCGGCCAGTACTTGTCCGCCGGGTTCACGCCCGCCGGGAAGACGGCCTCCTGCCGCGAGTAGCCGTGCGCCCAGTCACCGGCCAGCGAGGCGGCGGTGTGCGGGGCGTTGCGCAGCGGGTTGTCCTCGGCCGCCCACTCGCCCGAGCCGACCTTGTCGATCTCGGCACGGATCTCGATCATCGCGTCGCAGAACCGGTCGATCTCGTGCAGGTCCTCGGACTCGGTCGGCTCGATCATCAGCGTGCCGGCCACCGGGAAGGACATCGTCGGCGCGTGGAAGCCGTAGTCGATCAGACGCTTGGCGATGTCGTCCACCGTCACGCCCGTCTCCTTGGTCAGCGGGCGCAGGTCGATGATGCACTCGTGCGCGACCAGCCCGCCCGGGCCGGTGTAGAGCACCGGGAAGTGCGGCGCCAGCCGCTTGGCGATGTAGTTGGCGTTCAGCACCGCGACCTGGGTCGCGTGCTTGAGGCCCTCGCCGCCCATCAGCCGGACGTACGCCCAGGAGATCGGCAGGATCGCCGCCGAGCCCCACGGCGCGGCCGAGATCGGGCCGACGCCGGTGGCCGGGCCGGCCTCCGCCTGCAGCGGGTGGTTCGGCAGGTACGGCGCCAGGTGGGCGCGCACCGCGACCGGGCCGACGCCCGGGCCGCCGCCGCCGTGCGGGATGCAGAAGGTCTTGTGCAGGTTCAGGTGCGAGACGTCCGCGCCGAACTTGCCCGGCTTGGCGAGGCCGACCAGGGCGTTCAGGTTGGCGCCGTCCACGTACACCTGGCCACCGGCCTCATGCACCAGGGCGCAGATGTCGGTGATCTGGGTCTCGTACACGCCGTGGGTCGACGGGTAGGTGACCATCAGCACGGCGAGGTTGTCGCGGTGCTGCTCGATCTTGGCCTTCAGGTCCTCGACGTCCACGTCGCCGTCGACCAGGGTCTTCACCACGACCACGCGCATGCCGGCCATCACCGCGGAGGCGGCGTTGGTGCCGTGCGCCGAGGACGGGATCAGGCAGACGTCGCGCTGGGCGTCACCGTTGGCGTGGTGGTAGGCGCGCACGGCCAGCAGGCCGGCCAGCTCGCCCTGGGAGCCCGCGTTCGGCTGGATCGAGACGGCGTCGTAGCCGGTGACCTCGACCAGCTGCCGCTCCAGCTCGCGGATCAGGGTCAGGAAGCCCTCGGCCTGGTCGACCGGCGCGAAGGGGTGCAGCTGGCCGAACTCCGGCCAGGTCACGGCCTCCATCTCGGTGGTCGCGTTGAGCTTCATGGTGCAGGAGCCCAGCGGGATCATGCCGCGGTCCAGCGCGTAGTCCCGGTCCGACAGGCGGCGCAGGTAGCGCAGCATGGCGGTCTCCGAGCGGTGGCTGTGGAAGACCGGGTGGGTCAGGTACTCGTCCTCGCGCAGCAGCGCGGCGGGCAGCGCGTCGGCGGCCTCGGCGACCTCGACCGCGGGGACGCCGAACGCGGACCAGACGCCGGCCAGGTGCTCGCGGGTGGTGGTCTCGTCGGTGGAGACCGAGATCCGGTCCTCGCCGTCCTGGTAGACGTTGATGCCATTGGCGCGGGCGGCCTCGGCGATCTCGGCGGCGCGGCCCGGGACGACGGCGGTGACGGTGTCGAAGAACTCGCCGTGCAGCAGCTCGACGCCGCCGGCCCGCAGGCCCTCGGCGAGGGCGGCGGCGTAGCGGTGGGTGCGGCGGGCGATGTCGGCCAGGCCGTCCGGACCGTGGTAGACCGCGTACATCGAGGCCATCACGGCGAGCAGCACCTGGGCGGTGCAGATGTTGCTGGTGGCCTTCTCGCGGCGGATGTGCTGCTCACGGGTCTGGAGCGCCAGGCGGTAGGCGCGGTTGCCGTCGGAGTCGACGGACACGCCGACCAGGCGGCCGGGCAGCGAGCGGGCGTACTCGGCGCGCACCGACAGGTAGCCGGCGTGCGGGCCGCCGAAGCCCATCGGCACGCCGAAGCGCTGCGAGGTGCCGCAGGCGATGTCGGCGCCCAGCGCGCCCGGGGACTTGAGCAGGGTCAGCGCCAGCAGGTCGGCGGCGACCGCGACGATCGCGCCCATCCCGTGCGCCTGCTCGATCACCGGGGCGAGGTCGCGGACCACGCCGGTGGCGCCCGGGTACTGGAGCAGCACGCCGAAGACGCCGCGCTCGGCGACCTCCGCGGGGATGCCCTCGGACAGGTCGGCGACGACGACCTCGACACCGGTCGGCACGGCCCGGGTGTTGATCACCGCGACGGTCTGCGGCAGGGTCTCGGCGTCGACCAGGAAGACACCGCCCTTGACCTTGGTGACGCGACGGGCCAGCGCCATCGCCTCGGCGGCCGCGGTGCCCTCGTCCAGCAGCGAGGAGCCGGAGGTCGGCAGGCCGGTCAGGTCGGAGACCAGGGTCTGGAAGTTGAGCAGCGCCTCCAGGCGGCCCTGCGAGATCTCCGGCTGGTACGGCGTGTAGGCGGTGTACCAGGCCGGGTTCTCCATGACGTTGCGCAGGATCACCGGCGGGGTGAAGGTGCCGTAGTAGCCCAGACCGATCATCGGCTGGAGCACCCGGTTGCGGCCGGCCAGCTCGCGCAGCTCGGCGAGGACCTGCGCCTCGCTGCGGCCGGCCGGCAGGTCCAGGGCGGTGATGGAGCGGATCGCCTCGGGAACGGCGGTGGCGGCGAGCTCGTCCAGCGAGCTGTAGCCGACCGACGCCAGCATCTTCTCCTGGGCGGCGGCGTCGGGGCCGATGTGGCGGTTCTCGAAGGGGCTGGCCAGCTCAAGCTCGGTGAGGGTCGAGGCGCCGGTGGGGCGTCCCGCGTTCGGCTGGGCGTTCATGGTGGTCGAGGCCTCCTGGTCACGGACCGGCGGGGGGTTCGCACGCCGGCCTTGACCGCTGCGGACAGCGGTCGGCCTGGGCGGACGGACCCGACAGGCCTCCCCCTCTGTCATCGGGACCTGAGAGCTTCGCCCGCACGTCGCGCTGTGGGCGCTTCGTCGGCTTGCACCGTCGGTGAGGGTGGTGATCGTCGGCTCCCGCGCCGGCGCTCCTGCCCTGCTTTCCAGAGTGACCTATCCCGCACGGTACGGATGCCTGAGAGATTCCGGGGAGGAGTTGCTCCTTCGGCGCCCCGACCAGCGGTTTTCGCGGTCGGAGACTCTCCCGAGCGGGCTCGGCAGTCGCCGCCCAGGGTACCAGCGGGAGGCCCCGCGATCACGGGTGCGTCAGGTCATTCGGGGTCTACGCGCGTCCCCCGGACGGGCGAGCCCGGACCCGTCCGGACGCACCCCGGGTGCATCCGCCCGATTCATGGCTTTTGGTGTGAAGTGGCGGACGGGACGGGTGCCCCGGCCGCCGTACCTGCGGGAGTTCCGCAGGCACAGCGCGCTGGAGGCAAGAGTGCAGACCGACATCGACCCCCGCGACCTCATCGGGCACAAAGCGGTCGACCGCAACGGTGACAAGATCGGCACGGTCGACGAGGTGTACCTGGACGACGCCACCGGCCGACCGGAGTGGGCCGCCGTCCGCACCGGCATCTTCGGCCGGGACGCCTTCGTCCCGCTCACGACGAGCGAGTTCTCCGGCGACGAGCTCCGGGTCCCGTACGACAAGTCACTGGTCAAGGACTCGCCGGACTTCGGTGTCGGCCAGCACCTTTCGCCCGCCCAGGAGCTCCAGCTCTACCGCTACTACGGCC
>NZ_JAFLNG010000643.1 GCF_017427025.1 Streptomyces sp. FH025 | reverse complement strand
GCGGGGGCCCACGTCGAGGCTGCCGCTGACCATGCCGACTCGCTCGCGCATGCCGATCAGGCCGTGGCCCAGGCCGTCCGCGCCGCCGGCGGTGAGCTGTTCGTCGGTGCTGCCGCGGCCGTCGTCCTCCACCAGGACGGCCAGCTCGCGCTCGCCGAAGTCGACCGCGACCCGGGCGTGCACGTCGGGGCCGCCGTGCTTGCGGACGTTGGTCAGCGCCTCCTGGACGATCCGGTAGACGGTCAGCTCGACGCCGCGCGGCAGTTCGCGCGGGTGCCCGGAGGTCGCGTAGTCCACCTGCAACCCGGCCGTGCGGACCTGCTCCAGCAGCTCCGGCAGCTCCTCGACGCCCGGCTGCGGGACGTACTCCTCGGCGGTGTCGGCGGTGCGCAGCACGCCCAGCAGACGGCGCATCTCGACCAGCGCCTGGCGCCCGGTGGAGGCGATCGTGCCGAGCGCCTCCTTCGCCTGCTGCGGGGAGTTGTCGAGCACGTACGCGGCGCCGTCAGCCTGGACGATCATCACCGAGACGTTGTGCGCGACCACGTCGTGCAGCTCGCGGGCGATCCGGGCGCGCTCGGCCGCGACCGCCACCTGGGCCTGGGCGTCCCGCTCGCGCTCCAGCCGGGCCGCGCGGTCCTCCAGCTCGGTCAGGTAGGCGCGGCGCACCCGGGTCAGCCGGCCCCAGGCCCAGCAGAGGATGAACGGGGTGCTCATCAGCAGGGTGATCACGAAGGCTTCGCCGAAGGCGTACGGGCGGGAGACGTAGTGGCCCGCGCCGTCGCCGATCGTCTTCATCGGCTTCATCTGCCAGAACACCAGCGGTCCGGCGGACAGCCCGGCGGCCAGCGCCAGCCGGGAGGTCCACTTCTGGCCGAAGGCGGCGCCGGTGTAGGCGAAGACCAGGTAGGCGAACGAGGAGCCGCCCGGTGTGACGTCGGCGAGCACCTGGCTCACGCCGATGCCGGCGGCCGCGGCGACGGTGACGTCGGGGAAGCGCCGGCGGAAGACCATCAGCGCGGGCAGCAGCAGCGCGACCAGGACCCCGGCGTCGAAGCGCCAGCCGGACTCGTCGTAGCTGCTGTTCGGCAGCAGGCCGAGGAAGAGCACGATCGACGCCCAGGCGGCGTCGACCACCATGGGGTGACGGCGGAGCCAGGCGTTGAGTCGATGCACATCTCAAGCCTAGGCAGTCGCGCGAGGTGCCCAGGTCCCCCGGTAGGGCGATCCGTCCTACTCCGTAGGTCGGAGAAGCCCCCGCTCCGGTTGGGAGGGGTCCCCCGGGGCCGGGTAGCGTCCCGCCCCATGACTTGGATGCGGTGGGCGCCCGCCATGGAACAGGCCCTGTACGACCCGGACCGCGGCTTCTACCGCAGGCCGGAGGGCCCGGCCGGGCACTTCCGCACCTCGGTGCACGCGTCCGCGAGGTTCGCCCGTGCGGTGGCCCGGCTGCTGCTGGAGGTTGACGCGGCCCTCGGCCGTCCGGAGGAGCTGGCCCTGGTCGACGTGGGGGCCGGGCGGGGGGAACTGCTGACCGGCGTGATGGCCGAGCTGCCCGGCGAGGTGCTGGCGAGGCTTCGCCCGTACGGGGTCGAGCTCGCCGAGCGGCCGGCGGGACTGTCGTCCACAGCCCTGTGGACGGACCGGCCGCCGCGCGGCGTCACCGGGCTGCTGTTCGCCAACGAGTGGCTGGACAACGTACCGCTGGACGCCGGGGAGGTGGACGAGGACGGGGTGCTGCGCTACGTCGAGGTGGACACCGCGACCGGGGCGGAGCGCCTCGGCGGCCCGGTCTCGGCGGCGGACGCGGCCTGGGCCGGGCGCTGGTGGCCGGTCGGGGAGAGCGGGGACCGGGTGGAGTTCGGCGGCCCCCGGGACGCCGCCTGGGCGGGGGCGGTGGCCGGGCTGGAGCGCGGCCTGGCCGTCGCGGTGGACTACGGGCACACGGCGGGGCGGCGGCCGCCGTTCGGGACGTACACCGGTTTCCGGGACGGCCGGGAGGTGGCCCCGGTGCCGGACGGCTCCTGCGACGTCACCGCGCACGTCGCCCTGGACGCCGTCGCGGTGCCCGCCCTCCACAGCCTGTGGACAACCCAGCGCGAGGCCCTGCGCGCGCTCGGGGTGAGCGGCGAGCGTCCGCCGCTCGCGCTCGCCTCCACCGACCCGGCGGGTTACCTGCGGGCGCTCGGCGGCGCGGGGGAGGGGGCGGAGCTCACCGACCCGAGCGGGCTGGGCGGCTTCGGGTGGCTGGTGCAGGCGGTTCACATGTCGGTACCGGAGAGCTTGGAGTCCCTGCCGGGATGGCAGACTCTGGGTCCATGAGGGAGACCACGGTCGGCATCGGGGCGGGAGCCGAGAACTTCACCGGCGAGGCGGGCACCACCGACATGGTGCTCAACATCGGCCCGCAGCACCCGGCCACGCACGGCGTGCTGCGGCTGCGCCTGCTGCTCGACGGCGAGCGGATCGTCACCGCCGAGCCGGTGATCGGCTACATGCACCGGGGCGCGGAGAAGCTGTTCGAGGCCCGTGACTACCGGCAGATCATCATGCTGGCGAACCGGCACGACTGGCTCTCCGCCTTCTCCAACGAGCTCGGCGTCGTGCTCGGCGTCGAGCGGATGCTCGGCATGGAGGTCCCCGAGCGGGCGGTGTGGGTCCGCACCCTGCTCGCCGAGCTCAACCGGGTGCTCAACCACCTGATGTTCCTCGGCTCCTACCCGCTGGAACTGGGCGGCATCACCCCGATCTTCCACGCCTTCACCGGCCGCGAGGACCTCCAGCACGTGCTGGAGGAGGCCTCCGGCGGCCGGATGCACTACATGTTCAACCGGGTCGGCGGCCTCAAGGAGGACCTGCCGGCCGGCTGGCTCGGCCGGGTCCGCACCGCCGTCGCGACCGTGCGCTCGCAGCTGCCGGTCTTCGAGGAACTCGTCCTCGGCAACGAGATCTTCCGCGCCCGCACCGCCGGCGTCGGCGTCCTCACCAGGGCGCAGGCCGAGGCGTACGGGGTCAGCGGCCCGATCGCCCGCGCCAGCGGCCTCGACCTCGACCTGCGCCGCGACGAGCCCTACCTCGCGTACGGCTCCGACGAACTGCGGCAGGTGCTCACCGTCGTCACGCGCGAGGAGGGCGACTGCCTGGCCCGCTTCGAGTGCCTGCTGGAGCAGACCCTCAACTCGCTCGACCTCGCCGACGCCTGCCTCGACAAGCTCGCCACCCTGCCGCCCGGGCCGGTCAACCAGCGGCTGCCCAAGGTGCTCAAGGCACCCGAGGGCAGCACCTACGCGTGGACCGAGAACCCGCTCGGGATCAACGGCTACTACCTGGTCTCGCGCGGCGACAAGACGCCGTGGCGGCTCAAGCTGCGCTCGGCGTCCTTCAACAACATCCAGGCGCTGACCGAGCTGCTGCCCGGGACGCTGGTCGCGGACATGGTGGCGATCCTCGGGTCGATGTTCTTCGTGGTCGGGGACATCGACAAGTAGGCCGCCGCCTGCCCGCTACTTCTTCTTCCGGGCGGGGTCGGCCGGGTGCGGGGCCACCTTGCGGTCGCCCTTGGTGGCGATCCGCTCCTCGCACAGCCGGGCCAGCACCTCGTACGCCTCGCGGCCCATCAGCTCGGTGAGCTCCGGACGGTAGCTGACGTACACCGGCTCCGCGCCCTGGTGCGCGGCCGGCGCCCCGGTGCACCACCAGTGCAGGTCGTGGCCGCCCGGGCCCCAGCCCCGGCGGTCGTACTCGCCGATCGAGACCTGGAGGTAGCGGGTGTCGTCCGGGCGGTCGATCCAGTCGTAGGTGCGGCGGATCGGCAGCTGCCAGCAGACGTCCGGCTTGGTCTCCAGCGGCTCGCGGCCCTCCTTGAGGGCGAGCGCGTGCAGGGCGCAGCCGGCGCCGCCCGCGAAGCCGGGGCTGTTCACGAAGATGCAGGCGCCGTTGACGCGGCGGGTCTGGCGGTCGCCGTCCTCGTCCAGCATCGTGATGCCGCCGTCCGACTTGAGCCGGCCCTTGGCGTCGGTGCCCTCGGCGAAGTTCTCCCACAGCTCGGGGGTCAGCCGGGCCGCGTGCCCCAGGACGCGCTTCTCGTCGTCCTCGTCCGAGTAGTGCGCGCCCAGCGTGCAGCAGCCGTCCGACTCGCCGCGGCCCTCGCGGATGCCGTGGCAGCCCTGGCCGAAGACGCAGGACCAGCGGGAGGTCAGCCAGGTGAGGTCGCAGCGGAAGACCTGCTCCTCGTCGGCGGGGTCGGCGAACTCGACCCAGGCGCGCGGGAAGTCGAGCGGGACCTCGTCGCGCGGGATCTCGCGGCGCAGGGTCGGCATCGCGAGGTCGACGGGGGCGGGGGAGGCCTTGGGCTTCGCCTTGGCCTTCTTCTTGGACGTTTCTGCTGGTGCCACCCGGCAAGGGTAGAGCTTCGCGGGGGCTTACGGGC
>NZ_JAFLNG010000642.1 GCF_017427025.1 Streptomyces sp. FH025 | reverse complement strand
CGGATCGATGGAGCTCACGGTGAGTACAGCCGACCGGTTGCCGTGCGGTCGGCACCTCCCCCGGCTGCCTGCGGGACACCGCCAGGTACCACGGTTCGGGAGGGGGCAGACGGACGATCTTAGACCCGTCCGCCCCGGGGGACCAGTCCCGCAGGTCGCCGGGGCCCGTCCGCGCAGGTCACAGGTCCGCAACGTCGGCATCGCCCTGGACACCGCCGCGCGCGTGATCTTCCTCGGGCGCGACGGTGTCCGGTACTGATCGCTGACGCCGCCCGCCGTTTCCGGCGGGAACAGCCCGGGCCTGCCGCTACCGGCGCTTCCTGAAACCCCAGCGTGACCGTTCGACTCCCGTACCCTCCTGCTGCTGCGGGATCGGCGGGGAGGCGGCCTCCACCGGCCGGGATCCGGCCCCTTCGCTCGGGGTGGGGGAGTCGGCCGCGTACTCCGTGACGAAGTCCCGCACGCCGAGCAGCTGCGCGTTGATGCTGTCCCGTTTGCTGGTGATCTCGGCCAGCTCGCGCTGGGACTCACCGAGCACCTTCGTGGCCCTCACATTGGCCTCGGCGACGATGTCCTCGGACTGGCGCTGGGCCGTCTCGACGGTCTGGCGGGCCCGGCGCTCGGCGCTGGTGCGCAGCTCCTCGGCCTCCTTCCGCAGCGTCTCGGCCCGGTGCTCGATCTCGGTGAGGCGCTTCTCGGCCTTGGCCTGACGGGCGCTGAGGTCCCGTTCGGACTGCTCGCGGCGCTTGGCGAGGTTGGTCTCGAAGTCCAGCGCGGCCTGGGCGGCCTTGGTGCGGGTCTCCTCGAAGAGGGCGTCCGCGTCCTCACGCTTGTTCCGGGCGTGCCTGTCGGCTTCGGCGCGCAGCCGGTCCGCTTCGGTCTCCGCGTCGGTGATCTTCCGCCGGGCCTCCTCATCGGCCTGTTCCCGGAGTCGGGCGGCCTCGGCGCGGGCGGCGACCCTGAGCTGTTCCGCCTGCTCCTCCGTCTCGTCGAGCTGCCGGAGTCGTTCCTCGGACACCTGCATGGCCTCGGCCATGACGCGGCGCTGTTCCTCCTGTTCCCGGGCGATCCGCTCGCGTTCGACCGCGGTGTCCGCCTGTTCCAGCTCCACCTCCAGTTCGTGGCAGCGTTGCTCCGCCTCGGCCTGGGCCCGGCGGGCCTGTTCCAGTTCCTCGGTGAGGCGGTTGATCTCCCGGAGGAGGTTCTCGCGTTCCGCGGTGAGTGCCAGTGCCCTGCTCCGGTGCGTCTCGGCCTCGCCGGCCCGGGATTCGAGGGCGCGCATCTCCTCCTGCGCGATCGCCAGCCGCTGCTTATGGGTGGCGAGCTTCTGTTCCAGCTTGAGCACCTGTCTACGGGTGATCTCCCGTTCGTGCACCGCCGCCGCCAGGTTCTCGCTGGCCTTCAGCTTGGCGTAGCCCTTCGCGTTGGTCGCCTCCAGGGCGCTGCGGTGGAGTTCGGCGAGCCTGGCGGCGATCTCTATTTCGAGCCTCTCGTCCACCGCGTTCTGGAGCGCCCAGAACTCCACCAGGTCCTCGCGGAAGTGCTGCTCGGTGGGCACGCGTTCGCCGCTGAGGTAGCGGGAGATGGTGGCGGGCGAGTAGGGGCGGTTCGCGCTGAACTCGCGGTACGTCAGGTGGAGCGCGTCGAAGAGGGCCCGGAGCGGCTCGACGAAGTTCCGGACTTCGTGCGGGACTTCGACGCCGACGGCGTTGAGCGGCTTCGCCCTCGGCCGTTGGGAGGTGTTCCGTCTGACCTGTTCCTCGATCATCCGTACCAGATCCACTGCTGTTGACACCTCTCTGGGCCGCCCGCTGTTCCCGGTTCACGGAAACACCATGTTTCCGTAGAGCAACATCCCGCGACCGGCAGATCGTGGATCCGGCCGCTCACCGAGGGCGGCGCAGCACCCAGCGGTCAGTGAGCAGGAGGGGATCGGGATGTCCGATCACACGGATCACACGCCGGCGACCGGCGAGGGGAACGAGCGGGTGGAGCCGCGGGCGGAGGAGAGGGCCGAGGAGAGGGCGGTGACGCGGACCGCCGCCGACCGTACGGCCCTGGTCCTGCGGTTGGCCGTCCAGATCCTGGTCGTGGTCAACACGATCATCCAGGTGTACGGGGGCCATGCGGGCTGACGCGGGTCCGGCCGGCGTCCCGACCGCGGGTGCGGGGGGACGCCGGCCGGGACCGGTCGCGGGGCGTTCTCTCAGAGCACGTCGTCGGCGTCGATGATGCGGTACGCGTAGCCCTGTTCGGCGAGGAAGCGCTGCCGGTGGGCGGCGAAGTCCTGGTCCACGGTGTCCCGGGCGACCACCGAGTAGAAGTGGGCCGCGTGCCCGTCGGCCTTGGGGCGCAGGACGCGGCCCAGGCGCTGGGCCTCCTCCTGGCGGGAGCCGAAGGTGCCGGAGACCTGGATGGCCACGGTGGCCTCGGGCAGGTCGATCGAGAAGTTCGCGACCTTGGAGACCACCAGGACGCTGATCTCCTTGTTGCGGAACGCGTCGAAGAGCTTCTCGCGCTGGGCGTTGCTGGTCTCGCCCTTGATGACGGGGGCGTCCAGGGCCTCCCCGAGCTCGTCCAGCTGGTCGATGTACTGGCCGATGATCAGCGTCTGGTCGTTCTCGTGCTTCTTGACCAGCGCCTCCACCACCCGCCGCTTGGTCGCCGTGGTGGCGCAGAAGCGGTAGCGCTCCTCCGGCTCGGCGGTGGCGTACGCGAGCCGCTCGGAGTCGGTCAGGGTGACCCGCACCTCGCAGCAGTCGGCGGGCGCGATGTAGCCCTGCGCCTCGATCTCCTTCCACGGGGCGTCGAAGCGCTTGGGGCCGATCAGGCTGAACACGTCGCCCTCGCGGCCGTCCTCGCGCACCAGCGTGGCGGTCAGGCCGAGCCGGCGGCGGGCCTGGAGGTCGGCGGTGAACTTGAAGACCGGCGCGGGCAGCAGGTGCACCTCGTCGTAGACCACCAGGCCCCAGTTGCGGGCGTCGAACAGCTCCAGGTGGGCGTAGACGCCCTTCCGCTTGGTGGTCATCACCTGGTAGGTGGCGATGGTGACCGGGCGGATCTCCTTCTTCGTGCCGCTGTACTCGCCGATCTCGTCCTCGGTGAGCGAGGTGCGCTTGACCAGCTCGTGCTTCCACTGGCGGGCCGAGACGGTGTTGGTGACCAGGATCAGCGTGGTCGACTTGGCGTGCGCCATCGCGGCCGCGCCGACCAGCGTCTTGCCGGCGCCGCAGGGCAGCACGACCACGCCCGAGCCGCCGTGCCAGAAGCCCTCGACGGCCTGCGCCTGGTACGGGCGCAGCTGCCAGCCGTTCTCCTCCAGGTCGATCGGGTGCGCCTCGCCGTCCACGTACCCGGCGAAGTCCTCGGCGGGCCAGCCGAGTTTGAGCAGCACCTGCTTGATCTGCCCGCGCTCGGAGGGGTGCACCACCACGGTGTCCGGGTCGACCCGGGCGCCGACCAGCGGGGCGATCTTCTTGGAGCGCAGCACCTCCTCCAGCACCGGCCGGTCGGTGGTGGTGAGCACCAGGCCGTGCGTGGGGTGCTTGACCAGCTGGAGCCGCCCGTACCGGCCCATGGTGTCCGCCACGTCCACCAGCAGCGCGTGCGGCACCGGGTAGCGCGAGTACGTCACCAGGGCGTCCACCACCTGCTCGGCGTCGTGCCCGGCCGCCCGCGCGTTCCACAGCCCGAGCGGCGTCACCCGGTACGTGTGCACGTGCTCGGGCGCCCGCTCCAACTCGGCGAACGGCGCGATGGCCCGACGGCAGTCGGCGGCCTTGGGGTGGTCGATCTCCAGGAGGAGAGTTTTGTCGCTCTGGACGATGAGTGGTCCGTCGTTCACGCGGGGGAGCCCTCCACTGGCTGACCGGCTGGATTGACCGGCTGGATTGACGCAGACCCTCCAGTGTCGCTCATCGCGGGTGTCGCGCGGGAGGCTGCTTCGAGTGACCAGGGGGCGGGCTCGGTCGTTGAGGGGGGCATGAAGAACTCGAAGCGTGTTCTCACCGCTCTCGCCCTGATGGGCTCGGCCCTCGCCGCCACCGCCTCCTCGGCCGGTTCCGCGCATGCGCTCGCGGGGATCGGGGAGGGGCCCGGCGGGTTGTTGGCGGCTCCCGGATTCCTGATCGCGGAGACCGCCACCGGGGGGTCGATGCCGATCGGGCAGTCGCAGATCGGCAGCCTGGCGGACAAGGTGGTCCAGGAGAAGATGAAGGAGGGACAGGGTCACTGACGCGGGGTCAGCGGTCCGCGGCTCTCCGCCCAGGGGCTATTCGTCCAGTTCCGCGACGCCGGTGATGCGGTGGAGGGCGAAGGTGCGGAGTTCGTCGGCGTGGTGGTCGAAGGCGGTGACGAAGCCGCCTTCGACCTTGACCGGGTCGATGATGCGCTGGCTGGCGATGCCCTCGGCGTTGAGGTAGCCGATCCACATGCGCTCGC
>NZ_JAFLNG010000641.1 GCF_017427025.1 Streptomyces sp. FH025 | reverse complement strand
GCAGGCCTGTGACGGGCCTGCCCGATGGGGCGTCGCCGCCCCCCTGTGTGGAGCGTCGACTCCCGGTGTGCCCGGTGGAGGGCGGCCGGCGGCCGCCGAGGGCCGCTCTCCACCAGGTCGTCGCCTTACCGTGTCAGCGCTTCACGGGACCTCCCGCGGCACGCATCGACTTGGTGACCGTCTTCCACTTCTTCAGCCGCGCCGAGGCCAGCCGGGCATCCGAGCGGGAGGCGATCCATTCGTTCTCGCGCTGGAGCTTGAGATAGCTGTCCATCCGGCGCTGTGGCAGCGTGCCGTCGGCCAGTGCCGCTCGCACCGCGCAGCCGGGCTCGGAGTTGTGGTTGCAGTCGTGGAAGCGGCACTCCTCGGCGAGCTCGGCTATGTCGGCGAAGGCCAGGTCCACCCCCTCGCCACCGTAGAGGCCGACCTCGCGCAGTCCCGGGGTGTCGATCAGCACGCCCCCGCCGGGCAGCGGGATCAGTTCGCGGGTGGTCGTGGTGTGGCGGCCCTTCTGGTCGACCTCGCGGGCCTCCTGGACGGTCATCACCTGGGCACCGGCGAGTGCGTTGGTCAGAGTGGACTTCCCCACGCCGGACTGGCCGATCAGCGCAGTGGTGCCCGGCGTGCAGGCGCGGAGCACATCGATGCCCTCGCCCGTCTCGGCGCTGACCACGAGCACCGTGACGCCGGGCGCGACCCCTTCGACGTCGGCCCGGATGAACTCGGCGTCGTCGACCAGGTCGGCCTTGGTGAGGACGACCAGCGGCTCGGCCCCGGACTCCCAGGCCAGGGCGAGGAAGCGTTCGATCCGCCCGAGGTCGGGATCGGCCGCGAGCGAGGCGGCGATCAGGACGGTGTCGACGTTGGCGGCCAGCACCTGGCCGTCGGAACGCTTGCCTGCCACCTTGCGGATGATCGCGGTGGAGCGCGGCAGCAGCGCGGAGACGGCGGCCATCGGCTGGGCGTTCAGGTCGACGGCCGCCCAGTCGCCCGTGCACGGGCAGTTGATCATGTCGGCGTCGCCCACCGGCCGGGTGTCGAGCCGGACGGTGCGCAGCTCGCCCGTCTCCGGGTCCGCCATGACGGCGTCGCACTGGCCGCGGTCGACCCGGACGATCCGGGCCGGGAGCAGCCCGGCCTCGGCGAGCGGGGTGAAGAGCTGTTCGAGCTCGGGCGTCCAGCCGTAGTCGGCCAGCGAAGCGGACCACGACAACGACGCAGAGGGGGAAGACGAAGAGGGAAGAGAAACGGAGGCAGCGTTGAACAACGCAGTGGCCCTTCGGGAGGAGTGGTCCCGGCGGGCTACGGCTGGCGCGGAAGGCTCAGCCGGCGGCCGGGAAGAGGAGGTGAACGCGAGTGCTGCCCAGGGCAGCTATCGGGGCGACAACGACCACGGGGTTCACCTCCTGCTCTCTTCTCCTCGGGCGGCCCAATGGCCCCCGAACCGGACGCGTCACACGCTAGTGGAGCGGGGTGATGGCGCCAACTGATTTTTGACCTGCGGAAATGCGCCGCAGGAGGGGAGGACGGGAAGGGAGGAACGGCGGACGGAGGGGGGAACGGCGGACGGAGGGCCGGGCGACACGTCCGGCAAGGGGCCAAGGTCCGCCCTAAAGCCGGCACGACCTGAAGAACCGGCAGAACCGCCACAACCGGAAGAGCCGGAAGAACCAGAGGAAGCGGCTACCCGCCGTACCGGTGCTTGAGGTTCGGGTCGTCCAGCCACCAGGGCCGCATGCCGCTCTCCTCCTCCGCCGGCAGCCCCGCCGCGCGCGCCTGCGCGGCCGCCTCCTCGAAGCGGGCGTCCAGCTCGGCGTCCACGGCCTTGATCTCCTCCCGCCCCTGCACCACCATCCGCCGCACCAGCGCCGCCAGGAACGGCAGCCCGACCAGGTCCCCCAGGACCCAGAACGCGTTGCCGCCCCACGTCTGGTCCTGCGCCAGGCTCGGCCCCCAGGGCCGCCCGAGCGCCACGTAGTAGTGCTCGGCGACGAGGTGGCCGCCGTAGATCAGCACGATCCCCAGGCCCGCGTCGAAGATCACCTCGGCGAAGGTGATGAACAGCCCGACCAGGTGCGGGTACTCGTGCCCGACCGGGTCGAGCTGCAGCCGCGGCCAGAAGTAGGCGAGGCCGAGCAGCACCAGGGCCAGGTGCAGCACCACGTTCCCGACCCCGCTGGAGAGCGACCACTCGTACCAGGGCGTGAAGTAGAGGAGCCACGGCGGCGCCATCAGCAGCGCGGTCGAGACGGCCGGGAACATCAGCACCTTGGACGGCCGGCTGCGCAGCGCCCTCAGGATCCGCTCCCGCCGGCGCTCCGGCGAGGACTCGACCAGCAGCGAGACCGGCGCGCCCAGCGCGAGCAGCAGCGGCACGACCATGAGCAGCAGCACGACCTGCACGGCCCGGTCGGTGAAGAGGATCCGCTCGTACACGCCGAGGCCGGAGCAGGTGCACCAGATCCACAGCAAGAGCCCGCCGAGGAAGGCGGCGGTGCGAGTGGGCTGCCAGCGCTCGCCACCGCGGCGGACAGTGCGCACCGCGGCCAGGTACCAGCCGCCGAGCAGCACCGAGAGGGCGAGCACCAGCGGTTCGACGGTCCAGGAGGTGGCCAGGTCGGACCACTGCCACGCGGGCGGCCCGCTGTAGGCGAGCACCCGGGCCGCGCCGTCGGCCAGACCCGGGCCCAGGCCCAGGCCGTCCACCGCGCCGTTCATCCGTCCGCTCACCTCATCCGCACCGCCGCCCGGCCGCCGTCCGGCCGGCGCCGGGCAGGGGCCGCGGCGCCCGGCCATGATGGCGCCCCGGACGGGGTCCGCCGCGCGCGGGGCCCGCCTCTATACCCCGACCAGAGGAAAGCTTTACCAAAGCCCAACAAAGCTTTGCCGAGGCAAAGTTATGCCCTTGCCGGGCGTGGAGAGGCAACCGGGCGCGAGGTCACGTGCGTCTGGCAGGATGCACCGTCGGCGATACCGGCCACGTGGGTGAACAGCAAGGGGACGACAAGAGGTGCAAAGCACTGCACGCGCCGATGGCCGCCGGCTGGCCGCGCGCCACCGCAACATCGAGCTGGGCCTACTGGCGCTCGCGGTGGCCGTCTGTCTGGCGGGACACATCGACGCCGATCTGGCGCTGACCGGCAAGATGCCGCCCGGGCTGCTGGTGCACGGACTGTCCCTCGGAGCCCTGGCGGGCGTGGCGCACCTGGTGGTGCGCCGGTTCGCGCCGTACGCGGACCCGCTGATCCTGCCCTTGGGCGTCTTCCTGACGGGCTTCGGGCTGATGCTGCTGGACCGGCTGGACATCAGCTACAAGGCCGCGCACGCCGCCAAGGGCGACTACCAGAAGCTCCCGGCCGCGCCCTCCCAGCTGATGTGGACGTTCATCGCGGTGGCGGCGGCGCTCGCACTGATCGTCTTCGTCAAGCACCACCGCTTCTTCCAGCGGTACGTCTACGTGCTGATGGCGGGCGCGCTGATCCTGCTGACCGCGCCGATCTTCTCCCCGACCGACAGTTTCGGCGCCAAGCGCTGGATCAAGCTCCCCGGACTGCCGTCCTTCGAGCCGGACGAGTTCGTGAAGGTCGCGATCACGATCTTCTTCGCGGGCTATCTGATGGCCTCCCGGGACGCCCTGGCGCTGGCCGGGCGGAAGGTCTGGGGGATGACCCTGCCGCGCGGGCGGCACGCCGGGCCGGTGCTGGCGATCTGGGCGGTCAGCCTGATGGTGCTGATCTTCGAGCGCGACCTGGGCACCTCGCTGATCTTCTTCGGCGTCTTCATCGTGATGCTGTACGTGGCGACCGAGCGCACCAGCTGGGTGGTGCTCGGCCTGCTGATGGCGGTCGGCGGCGCGACGGTGGTCGGCACCGTGGAGCCGCACGTGCACGGGCGCGTCGAGGCCTGGCTGCACCCGCTCAACTACTACCCGCCCGTGAGCGACAGCTCGATCTCCGAGCAGCCCGCCGAGGCCCTGTTCAGCCTGGGCACCGGGCACATGACCGGAACGGGCCTGGGCTCGGGCAGGCCTTGGCTGATCGGCTTCGCCGGCCGCAGCGACTTCATCTTCACCACGATCGGCGAGGAGCTGGGCCTGGCCGGGGTGACCGCGATCCTGCTGGTCTACGTGCTGCTGATCCAGCGCGGCCTGCGCACCGCGATCGGCCTGACCGACCCGTTCGGCAAGCTGCTGGCCACCGGGCTGTCGGCGGCGCTCGCGCTCCAGGTGTTCGTGGTCGTCGGCGGGGTGAGCGGGCTGGTCCCGCTGACCGGCAAGGCCCTGCCGTTCCTGGCCGCCGGCGGCTCCTCGCTGCTGGCGAACTGGCTGATGGTCGCACTGCTGATCAAGCTGAGCGACTCCTCCGGGCGCACCGCCCTGGATCCGGCCCAGCCGAGCCCCGAGCCGCTGCCGGCCCAGGGCCGACCGCTGCAGCGTTCGACCGCAG
>NZ_JAFLNG010000640.1 GCF_017427025.1 Streptomyces sp. FH025 | reverse complement strand
ATCGATCGAACGACCCCGCCGTCGGCAAGACCACCGAGCACACCCGGCCGTAGCGGCCAGGGCCTGTCCGGCGCTTGGCCTCGTGGGCCCGGCGAAGGACCGCCGGGCAGCCGCTACCCCTCGTCCCGGCCCCGGAAGGTGCGGCGGTACTCCCGGGGCGCGACGCCGACCCTGGCGGTGAAGACGGGGCGGAGGGAGACCGCCGAGGTGAAGCCGCAGTGGGTGGCGACGGCGTCGACGGGCAGGTCGGTCTCCTCCAGGAGGCGCTGGGCGGTGAGGACGCGCTGGTCGAGGAGCCAGCGGAGCGGGGTGGTGCCGGTGGTGGCGGTGAAGTGGCGGGCGAAGCTGCGTTCGGACATGTGGGCCGCGGTGGCCATGCCGCGGACGGTCCAGGGGGTGTCGAGGGAGGCGAGTACCTCGGCGCGGACGCGGGCGAGGGGGTCGCCCCCGGACGGCGGAGGGACCGGCGTGGGGATGAACTGGGCCTGACCGCCGGCCCGGAAGGGGGCGGTGACCATGGCGCGGGCGATGGCGGCGGCGGCCCGCTGACCGTGGGCGATGCGGACGAGGTGCAGGCAGAGGTCGATGCCCGCCGCGACGCCCGCCGAGGTCCACAGGCCGTCCCCGCCGGTGAAGAGCACCTCGGGGCGGACGGTCACCGCCGGGAAGCGGCGGGCGAGTTCGGGGGCGAGCGCCCAGTGAGTGGTGGCCTCGCGGCCGTCGAGCAGGCCGGCCTCGGCGAGGACGAAGGCGCCCGCGCAGAGGGAGGCGACGGGGGTGCCGCGCTCGGCGGCGGCCCGCAGCGCGGCGAGGACGGCGGGATCGCGCACCGCGTCCGGCTCCTCGACGCCGGGGACCACGACCAGGTCGCACTCGGCGAGGGCGTCGAGCCCGTGGTCGGGGACGCGTTCCAGTCCACCGCCCAGCCGTACCCGGGCCTCGGCCGGCCCGCAGATCCGCAGGTCGAAGACGGGCAGGTCGGGCCGGGTGGACCGGTCGGCCCACACCTCGCCGATCACCGCGTAGTCGAAGGCCCGGACACCGTCGAAGATCAGACAACCCACCGATCGCATGCGGGAAGCATCGCAGGAAGCGGGGCGGGAGGCGTGGCAGGAATCTATCGATGGTCGGCATTCCCGCCCATCACGCCGGACCGACGGCGGCCAGCAGGATGAACGGCATGACGAACACCGACGCCTTCGACGCCCCGCTCACCCTCGACCTCGACGCCGTTCTGCTCCTCATCGACGTCCAGAAGGGCTTCGACGACCCGGACTTCTTCGGTCCCCGCGACAACCCCCAGGCCGAACGGCGGATGGCCGACCTGATCGCCGCCTGGCAGTCCACCGGCCGCCCGGTCGTCACCGTGCAGCACGCCTCCCCGGTCGGGCCGCTCACCGAGGGCACGCCCGGCCACGAGCTCAAGGAGTTCGTGGCCGGGATCACGCCCGACCTGCACATCACCAAGACCGTCAACAGCGCCTTCTACGGCACCCCCGACCTGCACGCCTGGCTCCAGGAGCGCGGCGCCCGGCAGGTGGTGATCACCGGGATCATCACCAACGTGTGCTGCGAGACCACGGCCCGCATGGCCGGCAACCTCGGCTACGACGCGATCTTCCCCGTCGACGCCATGCACTCCTTCGACATGACCGGCCCCGACGGCACGACCGTCCCCGCCGCCGAACTCGCCCGCGCCACGGCGACGACCCTGCACGCGATGCGCTTCGCCAAGGTGGTCACGACGGAGACGGTGCTCGAAGCCGCCAAGCGCTGAGGAACCGCGGCCGGCCATCCGGGCGGGGGTTGATCCGGGTGGCCGGGCCGTTGTTGGGTGGCTGCTGCCGACCCGGTTCTAGGTGATGAAGGAATGTGACACGGTGGACGGAACCCCCTCCCGGAGCACGCTGTTCGAGGAGCACCGGCCGCACCTGCGTGCGGTCGCGTACCGGATGCTCGGCTCGGTCAGCGAGGCCGAGGACGCGCTCCAGGAGGCCTGGCTGCGGTACGACCGCGCCGACACCGCCGGGGTGGCGAACCTCGGCGGCTGGCTGACCACCGTGGTGTCGCGGGTCTGCCTGAACCTGCTGCGGGACCGCGCCCAGCGCCGTGAGGAACCGCTGGAACCGCTGGAGCCGGCCGGGCCGGAGCGCGTACCGGACCCGCTGCTGCGGCGCGAGGGCGCGGCGGATCCGGAGCAGGAGGTGATGCTCGCGGACTCGGTCGGCCTGGCGCTGATGGTGGTGATGGAGTCGCTCTCGCCCGCCGAGCGGGTCGCCTTCGTGCTGCACGACCTGTTCGCGGTGCCGTTCGAGGAGATCGCCCCGCTGATCGAGAAGACCTCCGCCGCCACCCGCCAACTCGCCAGCCGGGCCCGCCGCAAGGTGCGGGTCCAGGCGCCCGCGCCCGACCCCGACCTGAGCCGCCAGCGGCTGGCCGTGGACGCCTTCTTCGCCGCCGCCCGCAACGGCGACCTGGACGCGCTGGTCGCCGTGCTCGCCCCGGACGTCGTGCTGCGCTCGGACGGCGGGACGGCGCTGCCCCGGCAGACCGTGGTGTTCACCGGCGCCGCGACGGTGGCCGGGCAGGCCGTGCTGTGGGGCGCGCTGTCGCCGTTCGCCCGCCCGGCGCTGGTCAACGGCGCCGCGGGCGCGGTGGTCATCGGCGGCCACGGCCGGGCGCTGTCGATCATGGCGTTCACCGTCGTGGCCGGCGCGATCGTCGCGATCGACGTGCTCGCCGACCCGGAGCGACTGGCGGCGCTGGACCTCTC
This sequence comes from Streptomyces sp. FH025, assembly GCF_017427025.1. Lineage (GTDB taxonomy): Bacteria > Actinomycetota > Actinomycetes > Streptomycetales > Streptomycetaceae > Kitasatospora. Next base: position 1,674 of record NZ_JAFLNG010000640.1, on the reverse strand, counting down.
GGCGTTCCGGGACTGACCACACCCGGCGGCGCCGGCGGGCTCAACGCCCGACGGCGCCGTCCAGTTGCTCCCGCAGGATGTCCGCGTGCCCGGCGTGCCGCCCGGTCTCCTCGATCATGTGCACCAGCACCCAGCGCAGCGAGGGCCCCTCGGCGTCGTCCGGCCGCAGCGAGCGCACGCCCGGCCGGTCGAGGTCCGGGGCGCCCGCGGCCACCGCGCCGGACCGGGCGATCGCCGCCCGGTACGCGGCGAGCTCCTCGGCCAGGGTGGCGCCGTCCAGCGGGACTTCGTCGGTGACCAGCGGCTCCGAGCCGAGCCCGGCGTAGGCCCACTCGAACCAGTTGAGCTCGACCACGGTCAGGTGCCGCACCAGCCACAGCAGGCTGGTGCCGGAGGCGACGCCGGGGCGGCGGGCGTCCTCGTCGGAGACTCCCGCCACCTTGCCGATCACGGCCTGGCGCAGGTAGTCGAGGAAGGTCAGCAGGGTGGTCCGCTCGTCGGCGTTCAGGGACGGCGGACGGACGTCGGTCGGCTGCGGCGCGGTGTCAGGTGCGGCGTCAGACCGGGTGTCAGACGCGGTGCCAGGTGCGGTGTCATCGGTCACCGCACCACCCTAGGGCGCGCGCCCGGCGGGACGTCACCAGCCCTGCGAGGTCACCCAGTTCGCGAGGTGCCGGGCGCAGTCGTCCACCGACTCCCGCCAGGTGTGCTCCGCGCCGTCCCCGGCCTCGTCGCTGACGTACTTGACCAGCCGCACCGGCACCCCGGCCCGGTGGGCGACGGTGGCGACGGCGTAGCCCTCCATGTCGACCAGGTCGGCGTGCTCGGCCAGCCGCTCGCGGGCGGCCGGCTCGGAGACGAACAGGTCGCCGGTGGCCAGCACCGGACCGTCCCCCTTGCCGACCACCAGCGGAGTGCCGTAGTCGCGGCCGGTGAGGGCGTGCAGCACGGCCGAGTCGAGGTCGTGCTGGATCACCTGGACGACGTGGTGGACGCCCTCCCAGCCGGGGCGCAGCGCGCCGGCCGTACCGAGGTTGATCACCTCGGAGGGCCTGTCGCCCTGGGCGAGCACGGTGGCCAGGGCCGCGGCGGCGTTGACCTTCCCTATCCCGGTGAGCAGCACCGGCAGCCGGTCGTCCAGGTGGGCGGCCTCCTCGCGGACGGCGACGACGAGCAGCGGGCGGTCGGGCGAGATCGTTCCAATCAGGCGCATGGGGCCATGGTACGGAGCGCGGCGCCGCCCCACCCGGGAAGGCTCCGCCGCGGAACCGTACGGGGTGCCGCCCGCGTCGCTCCGATCGCCACTGCTCCGCACCGGCCCGGTACGCGCTCCGTCGGGGCCGCACCGAACCGGACAAGTCGCATACGTCGCACAAGGCGTACGGACCGTGCCGGGCCCGGCAAGCCGTACCGAGTCGCACCGATTCGTACCAAGTCGTCCGAGGACGTGCGGAATCCGTGCACGACATGCTCAAGACCGGCGCAAGTCAGGTGTGGTCGTCGGGAGTCACGGCCATACTGCTGCCATCGGTCGGACCCCAGGTGGCGGGTCCGGTCCCAGGGGAGGATGAGGCGGGTGGCAACACCAGTAGGCAACGGCGCACCGGGCGCCGCGATCCCGGCGCGGCCGAGCGGTCCGCCGGCCGTGGCGGGCTCGGCCCCCGGCGCGGCGCC
>NZ_JAFLNG010000064.1 GCF_017427025.1 Streptomyces sp. FH025 | reverse complement strand
CGCCCTGCGCATCGCCCGCGACCCCCACGCCCCGGCCGACCTCCGCGGCGCCGCCCACGGCCTCCACCTCACCCTCACGCCCGACGCCTTCTGCCTGGCCGCCGCTGCCCTGCACGCCGCGGGCGACCCCGGCACGCTCGGCGACTGGCTGGCCGGCCTGTTCGCACTCGCCCGGGAGGAGGTCGCCGCCGACGCGGGCGACGGCTCCCTGCTGGCCGCCGTGGACTCCGCCCTCGCCGACCTCACCGACGCCGAGTTCCTCATCGCCCTCCCGGCCCTGCGCCAGGCGTTCGCCTGGTTCCCGCCGCGCGAACGCGAGCGGATCGCCCGCCGTCTGATCGAGCGTCGCGGTCTGCGCGGCTCCGGCCGCGCCCTGCTCCGCACCACCGCCGACCCCTTGCACCTGGCCGCCGCCCACGCCCTGGAGGAGAACGTGACCGCCCTGCTCGACCGCCACGGCCTGCGGAGCGCCCGGTGACCTCGTCCATAACCTCGCCCGAGCCGACCCCCGGACCGACGCCCTCAGCGACCCCCGACCCCGCACTGGAGCGCTGGCGCCTTGTCCTCGGCTCCCCCGCCGAGCCGTGGACCGGCCGCCCGAGTGCCGACGGCGCCGCCCCCGACGCCGCCCTGGAGTGGCTGTACGGACGCGACGAGGACCTCGACCGACGCGGCGTCCGCAGCGCCGGCCTGGGGCCGTCGCGGATCACCGCGGTCGACTGGCTGGACGACATCCACCGCCTCTTCCCCCGCGAGACGATCGAGCGTCTGGAGCGCGACGCCGTCGAGCACTACGGGATCGACGAGATCGTCACCGATCCCACCGTGCTGGAGCGGGTCGAGCCGAGCGCCGCCCTGCTGCGCGCGGTGCTCCGCACCAAGCACCTGATGAACGAGCAACTGCTCGGCCAGGCCCGCCGCATCGTGACCGCGGTGGTCCGACAGCTGATGGAACGCCTCACCCCGGAGCTGCGCCAGGCGTTCACGGGTACCCGGTCGGCCCGCCCGAGCCGGCGCCCGCTGGCCCGCGACTTCGACTTCCGCCGCACCGTCCGGGCCAATCTCGGCCGCTACCGTCCCGCCGAGCGACGGATCCTGATCGAACGTCCGCACTTCCACTCCCGCACCCGCCGGCATCTGGAGCAGTGGCAGTTGATCCTGCTCGTCGACCAGTCCGGCTCGATGGTCGGTTCGGTGATCCACTCCGCGGTGACCGCCGCCTGCCTGTGGAGCCTGCCGGGCCTGAAGACCCATCTGGTCGCCTTCGACACCCAGGTGGTGGACCTCACGTCCGACGTCACCGACCCGGTGGAGCTGCTGATGCGCGTCCAGCTCGGCGGCGGCACCGACATCGCCCGCGCGGTCGACTACGCGGCCGGGCTCGTGGAGAATCCGCGGCGCACGATCCTCGCCGTGGTCAGCGACTTCTACGAGGGCGGCGACCGGTACCGGCTACTGCGAACCGTCCGCTCGCTCACCGAGCAGGGCACCACCGTGCTCGGCCTCGCCGCACTGGACGAGGAGGCCGCCCCCGCGTACGACCGGGAGCTCGCCGGGCAGCTCGCCGACGTCGGCGCGCACGTGGGGGCCATGACTCCGGGAATGCTGGCCGAGTTCGTCGCCGAGAGGCTCGGCCGGTGACCGCCGCGACTCGCGCCGACCTGCTGGCCCTGGACACGGACACGCTGGCCGCGCTGGCCAATCGCGGCCTGGTCAAGCGCGCCGCCCGGGAGGTCGCCGCCGGGGACGGGCCGGTGCCCGCGCTCGATCCGGACGGCACGCTGCGCGGCACCTGCCCCGACGGCAGCGTCGTCGCGCTGCCGCCCGGCACCGGGCTGGACGGCGGCAGCTGCACCTGCGCCGCCCCGGGCGTGTGCCGGCACCGGATCGCGCTGGTCCTCGCCCACCAGCGTGCCGCCGCCTCCGACCCATCGGCCCCTGACCCCTGCTGGTCCCCCGGTGCGCTGGACGACGAAGCGCTGACCACCGCCGTCGGTGCCCGTGCCGTGGCCGCCGCCCGCCGGACGCTGGAGCGCGGCTACACCGCTCGGCTGCACCACGCGCGCCCCGACGATCCGCAGCCGGTCGCCGAACTCGCCACCTGCACGGTCCGGTTCCCCGTCCCCGGCGAGCTGGGCTTCGCGGTCACCGACGCCGCGCAGGACCGCCGCGGCGAGATGATCGCCCTCGCGGTCTGGGCCTTCCGGGCCGCCGACGGCCGCCCGACGGTCACGCTCGGCGGCCGTTCCGTCGGCGACCGTTCCGCGCCCGATCCCGGCATCCCGCCGGTCCTGGACGCCACCCTCGACCTCGCCCGCGAGCTTCTGCTCGACGGCGCCGTGCACGCCGGGCCGGTCCTCACCGCCGACCTCCACCGGGTGCGCGGCGAGCTCGCCGACCGCTCCCTGCACTGGCCGGCCGACCTGGTCGCCGACCTGATCGGCCAGCTCGACGCGTACGCCGCCCGGTCCACCGACCACCGGCCCGAGGAACTCGCCCTGCTCCTGGCCGAGTTGCACGCCCGTCACCGCGCTGCCGCCCACCCGGACGCGTCGCAGGCGGAGGTGCTCGGCGTCCGCGAGGCCGTCGAGACCCCGCTGCGCCGGGTCCGCCTCACCGCGCTGGGCTGCCGGATACGCGGCACCGCGACGACCAGGTCCGCCGAGATCTTCCTCGCCCACCCCGCCGCCGGCACCGTCCTGGTGCTGCGCCGCAGCTGGGACATCCCCACCGACGGCCGCCCGCCCACCGGCCACGCGCTGGCCGCCCGCCGCATCGCCGGCCACCGCCTCGATGAGCTCGCCACCGGCAACGTGGTCAGCGAGAGCGCCATCCGCAGCGCCTCCCGCCAACTCGGCCTCGGGCGAGGCCGGATCGCCGACACCACCGTCACCCCGGTCGGCACCTCCTGGACCGACCTGCCCGCCCCACTGCTGCTCACCGACCTCGACGCCCACCTGCACGCCCTCGAAGGCCGGCCACCCCGGCTGATCCGCCCCCGGATCGCCGCCGAGTCCCTGCACGTGGTGCGGCTCTCCGCCGTCGAGGAAGTCCGGTACGACGCCGCCGAACAGCGCCTGGAGGCCGCAGTCCGCGACGCCACTGGCAACCCGGCCACCCTCGCCGCCACGCACGACCCTGCCTGCCCCGGCGCCCTCGACGCACTCGCCGCAGCACTCGACACGGGCACCGTCACACACGTCAGCGCCACCGTCCACCGCGCCGCCGGCCGCACCGTCCTGGAACCCGTCGCACTCCTCGCCGACGGCACCGTCATGGTCCCCGACCTCGCCCCAGGCGCCGGCTCCGCCACCCTCAGCCCCGCCGACGCACCGCCGCCGGCCGACCCCGTCTCCACCGCCCTCACCGAGGCACTCGCCACCCTCGCCACCACCTCCCACCGAGGCCTCCGCCACGCAGACGGCCCCGCCCTCTCCCGCCTGGACCGCACCGCCGCCCAGCTGAACCGAAACGGCCTGACCACCACCGCCCAGCTCCTGCGCGCCCTCGCTGACGCCATCCGCGCAGGCGACCCGGACGCCGCCGCCCGTGCGTGGTCGGACACCGCCATCCGAGTCGCCGTCACCATCGAGGCGCACCAGGAGACGGCCGGCCGCACCTGACCAACGGCCCCGTGCGGCCCGGGACTCCAACTGAGCCGCCTCTCAGCAGTAGCCAGGCCCCCCAGCGAAGAGATCTCATCGCATTTCCTGAGGAGCACCCCCCTGCACGTGTAGGGCCGACCAAATCGCCAGACAACCTCCGCCACCGCAGCGGTATCCAGCATGTGCGACAGCAGGGCCCAACCAACCCATGACCTCGGGCAGATACCGCCGCCACCGGCCCTCAACCTCCGCGCGCGGGTACGCTTCGAGAGCGTGGGACACTGCACTGACAACTCACCTCGGAGCAAGGAGAGATGAAGGCGGCACATCAGCTCCTCTCCGGGCCACCATCCAATCGAACTGAATCAACCGGCGCCCTCTGACGCCAATCTCCGCAGGTCAGCAAGTGTCGGCCCCGCGCTCGCGGGGGTTGCTCCCTCGTCTCCGCCTACGAGAACCCCGTCCCGGCGTCGGCCCCGCGCTCGCGGGGGTTGCTCCGGCGGTGGGCCCGAGTCATTCAGGGTGGAAATGTCGGCCCCGCGCTCGCGGGGGTTGCTCGTACCGGCCGAGCCGGTGCCGAGGCGACCGGTTGTCGGCCCCGCGCTCGCGGGGGTTGCTCTACGCCAGGGATGCCCCGAAGCGGCTTGAGGCTGTCGGCCCCGCGCTCGCGGGGGTTGCTCACCGCCGCGCTGTATAGGACAGCGGGTCTCGCTGTCGGCCCCGCGCTCGCGGGGGTTGCTCCATCGCCGCCTGCCGGTCCTGGACCGCCCAGGGGTCGGCCCCGCGCTCGCGGGGGTTGCTCCTCAGGCTGGGGAGCCAGAGTGGGTCAGTGGGCGTCGGCCCCGCGCTCGCGGGGGTTGCTCCACCGTCAGGGTGTAGGGCTCCCGGACGGCGAGGTCGGCCCCGCGCTCGCGGGGGTTGCTCCGCCGGCGCCTACAACCAGCAGCTCACCTCCAGGTCGGCCCCGCGCTCGCGGGGGTTGCTCCTCTGTCAGAGGCCGCTGACGGTGCGCGCGCTGGTCGGCCCCGCGCTCGCGGGGGTTGCTCCCGGGCGGTCAGCTCGGGGAAGAGGGCGGCCAGGTCGGCCCCGCGCTCGCGGGGGTTGCTCCGACTGCTGCCGCACTCGGTCAGCGGATCGAAAGTCGGCCCCGCGCTCGCGGGGGTTGCTCCCGGCTCGTCACCCCGCACGCCTGGATGGTCGTGTCGGCCCCGCGCTCGCGGGGGTTGCTCCGTGCCCGAGGCGTTCGCGTCCGCGCCGGAGAGGTCGGCCCCGCGCTCGCGGGGGTTGCTCTCAGCCCGGCGGCTTCGAGGTGGCCGAGGTGGGATCGGCCCCGCGCTCGCGGGGGTTGCTCCGCCTCGCAGGCGGTCATCACGTACAAGCACCAATCGGCCCCGCGCTCGCGGGGGTTGCTCTTGGACCGGCCCCGGGTAGAGGGCATGCCCGCTATCGGCCCCGCGCTCGCGGGGGTTGCTCCGACCAGTAGGGGACGTTCTCGTCCTTGATGTCATCGGCCCCGCGCTCGCGGGGGTTGCTCCGGCTACTCGCTGTCGATCCCGGCCTGGCTCGAATCGGCCCCGCGCTCGCGGGGTTACTCTGATCATCAGCCAGACGTCGTGCTCGTCCTTGTATCGGCCCCGCGCTCGCGGGGGTTGCTCCGGTGACGGGGGCACAGCGGCCGAGGCATAGGGACCGGCCCCGCGCTCGCGGGGGTTGCTCCATCAACACGGTCGGCCTGCCCGGTGTCCACGAGTCGGCGCCGCGCTCGATGCTCCGGGCTTAACCTGGCTTCAGGCCGATGCCATGGATGCGTCGCGCCAGGTTGCGGCACGTCTGTTCGGCCCAGAGACGCGTGTGCTGACCGCTTCGGAGACGGTCGCGTATCCCGGCTAATGGCCCTCCGGCAAGCTCGAATCGTCCACTTTCGCAGACAGCACCGCAGACCAGGACGCACTCTCCCCGGAGCAGATCCTCAGCGCCGGAACGGCATTCGCAACCACCTGGTTCGCGGACCAGATCACCGAGGCGAAGCCAGCCCTCGCCCCGGTCGGCCCCAACAGCGAAACACAGTTGCTCAGTTACCGGCGCTACAGCAGCGACGGGGTCCTGTTGCCCATGCGGCTCGACATTACGATCTCCACCTCCGGCCGCATCATGGCATCGACTTCCAGCCGCGTATCCGCCCCCCAACTGCCCCGCCCGACCGTCCTGGTGGACGCAGCGCAGCGGGAGGCCGCGGCGTCCCGGCCCGGAAGCCGAGCCGACACTGCCTTTCTGCTTGCCAAGGAGTTCGACGGGCAGTGGCGGCCCTGCTGGGCGGTCAACCTCATCAAGGCGGGTGAGGTCAAGCCGACCGGTGCAGTAGCGTTCGTGGACGCCGTCACCGGGAAGGTCATCACGCAGCAGGGCTGAGACCCACGAGGGCAGTCAGTCGGGCCCATCGTCTGCTCAACCGCTATGGCTTGCACCCAGGCCGTGGGCCCACTCGGGTAGCAGGCTTCGTCCGACCCCCGCGAGCGCGGGGCCGATCCCATCGTGTCCCGGCCGATCGGCGCGGTCACGGAGCAACCCCCGCGGGCGCGGGGCCGATGCTTTGGATCTGCGGGTTTACCTGCGGGAGCGGGCCGAGGGGATCAGTCCGTCGAAATCGACGGGCTGGCCGGCCAGCAGGGGCCCCGCCTGGCCCTGGAGGTCAGCTACCTCCAGGGCCAGCCAGGCTCGCCTGCCACCAAGTCCCACCGGCCCGACGGGCCCCATTAGGCGGTCATCGGACCAGGATCAGCCCGCAACTGTAGGCCCGGGCATGGCCGAAGCCATGGGTGAGGGCCGCTGTGAGTGCTTGGGGGTCCGTGACGGTCAGGGTGCCGCGGATCTCGGCCCGGCTGATGAGCAGGCCGCGGTGAGGGCCGTGGCTGGAGACCTTCGGCAGGATGCGGAGGGCCAGTCGTTCGATGTCCGAGTCGACGCCGAGCCGGACCACGCCGTCCGGGGCCACCGCCGGTTCGCCGGCCGGCTGGAGGCGGCGGGCGAACCATGCCTTCACGTGCTCCGGGCGGGTGTGCGGCACCCGTACGCCCCTTCCACCTCTGCCGCCTCCGGGGACTGACGGCCCGGCTGGTCGGCTGCTGACCGGGTTGACGACCGTGCGGAAGTCGAGCCGGTCCCCGGTGCGGAAGGTGCGGTCCACCACCAGGCTGTGCGGCGGTTCGACGAGCGCCGCTCGGGGCAGGCCGCTCCAGTCGCCGGGGACGGCGGACTGCACGACCAGGGAGAGCCGGGCGGTGCTCAGGTCGACGGTCCAGCTGGAGAGCACCTTCATCTGGGCGCGGGCGTCTCGGCTTCCGTCGTCGACCCAGCCGCGGAAGCCGCTCATGACGATCCGGTGCATGTCCTGGGCGTCGATCAGCGACTTGGCGGTGAAGGGGTGCCTGGCGTCCAAGGTGATCAGGGTGTGCGTGGCGACGAATCTGGCCGCCGTACGGGCGGGGACGGGCTCGGTGGTGCGCGGGGTGTTCACGGGATGATGTCCCATTCGGTGGCGTGCGGGGCGATGGTGATGCGGTGCCGGGACTCCCAGCGCTGTCGGTGGACGGGGCCGCTCGCGAGGAACCTCTCGGGCTGGTCGCGGACCGGCCCGACGCCCGGCAGCGGGTGCGGGCTCTCAATCCAGGCCCACCGGGTCTGGCCCGCGTTCGGCGGCGGCTGCCCGTCATCGGCTGCCGGGAGCAGCGCCCGGGTTTCGAAGACCTCCGACAGGGTGCCCGGGGCGATGCCGACGAAGAGGTCACCCGAGGGCGGACAGGACTTGCGGCCCAGCCAGAGCAGGCGCTTCGGGTGTTCCAGCGCGTGGGCGATCCGTTCGAGGAGTGCACGGTCGGCATGCTGGAGGCCGACGAGGAAGGCTGCGTCGGACAGGTACCAGCGCTCGGTGATCATGGCGTGGCGGCGCACCTCGCCCGCGACCAGCACCCCTGAGCCGGGGTCCACCGCGATGTACTTCGGGGCGCCGTACCAGGAAGCCAGCGCGTGGCTGCCGAAGGATGCGGTCGTGCCCTCTCCCTGCTCGCCGACCGCTTCCAGAGCCGCGGCCCTGCGGTGGTCCGTCACGAGGTCGCGGGGGCGCACGGGATACTGTCCGCCCCCGACGGTGTGGTAATCCCGCATGGGCGTTCCGGGGCGGTCGGCCCGGACGCCGAAGAGGACGGACCCGAGTTCGTCGAGCGGATCCTCCCGGTCAAGGCCGAGGGCTGCCGCGCAGAGGCCTATCACTCCGGACTTGGTGGGCCGGGTGTGGGTGTCGCGCTGGGCGAACCGGCCTTTGATGCCCCAGGACTGCAGCGGCCCGGCCAGCCTGATGAGCAGAACGTGCTGCGGTGTATCAGTCGTGGCAGCTGTGGCAAGGGCGTCGGTCACGGCGTGAGGTCCTCGATGGAGTCCACGACGTCCACGGCCCCGGTGAGGTCGACCGTCTCCAGGAGGTCCGCGATCTCCGGGGCGTAGGTGAGGACGCGCGCGGACCGCAGGTCACCGCGGCGCTTGCTGACGAAGAGGTGGTGCCGCATCAGACGGCGGACCGCCGCCTGGCCGGCCGGGCCCTCGCCGCCGCTGCCCTCGGGGTTCTCATCCACGGGGTTCTGGAAGGCGGCGGCGTAGTTGTACGGGCGCTCGCCCTCGAAGGCGAGCACGAGTGCCGGCAGCGAGCCGGTGGAGGCGGTGGAGTTCTTCTTCGCCTCCGGCACGGCCTCGACGAAAGCGTTGACGAACTCCGCCTCGGCGGCGGTCGCCGCTTCCTCCGCTTCCTCCGCCTCCATTCCGGCCTGCCGGAGGTTGGCGCGAAGCTGTCGGCGGTCCAGGACGGCGTGCCGGTAGAAGGTCCCGGAGATCAGTGACTGGTACCCGGTCATGCCCGCGCCCGCGTCGTCCGCCGTGTCGAGGAAGCTGAGGGCGTTGCGCTTGCGGTCGAGCTTCGCGTCGTCGGCCGCTGCGTAGAAGTCCTCGATCTGCTCTGCGGCGTGCACGGTGAAGGCATGGCTGGTCTGCACCGCCCCGTCGACATTGGGCGAGTCGGCGATTTCGGCGAGGAAGCGCCCGTAGAGGGCGATGTCCACGGCGTCGCGGGGTGCGATGGCGAGCAGGACGGCGTTGCGCGTGGTCTTGGGGAGAGGGGGGAGGCCTGTGGTGCCGGACTCCGTGGCTGCCGGCGCGTCGCCGTTCTCCTGCTCCTCGGCGTTCTTCGCCGCACCGCGGCGGGGCTTCTTCGCGGCCTTCTGCTGGCCGGCGAGGTAGCTGTCGCGCCACGGCCTGAGCTCGTCGGCGTTCTCGGCGATGTGCTGGGCGATCCTGGTGCCTGCGTCGGCGGGCGCGAAGATCAGCACCTTGGTCAGATTGGCCACCGTCTTCTTGGCCGGGTCGCCGAACTTCAGGCCGCTCGCCTCGATCACGGCGCGGGCCGTGATCACGGCCTCCTCCTTCTCCCAGCCGTGCTCGGAGGACAGTTCGGCCGCCGTGAGGAGTGCCCATTCCCTTGTCCTGGTACCCATGCTCCGGCCCTTGAGGGCGCCGACGCCGGCGTTGGCGCGGTTGCGGGCGTAGACCCGCTCCGCGCGCCGCCGGGCCTGGCTGGTGATCATGTGCCGTTCGAACCCGCCGTATACGAGGGACTTGGGCTGACCGTTCTCGTCCCTGACCGGAAGCACGGCGACGAGCGTCTCCAGGAGGTGGAGCGAGAGGAACGGGCTTCGAGCGTCTGCGGTCACGCGGTCGTGTCCTTATGGTCGGTCGGGATCGTGTACTTGTCGTGCTTGGCCTACTGCTTCTGCTCGGCCTACCGGCTCTGCCGCGTGCCATTGGGCGTCCGGCTCCGGTGGACCGGGGCGTGGAAGTCGACCGACCACTGGTAGGCGATACGGGCCTTGCGGTCGTTCCAGAGGATCAGGTCCTCGGTGAGCTGCGTCCAGGACGGCGGGAGTTGGTCACAGGACCGGAGCCGGACGATGGTGTGCTGCAGGTGCCGCCACGGCACCCTCCGGCTGACGACCACCCGGTCCACGAGCCGCTGCGCGCCCGGGTCGCCCGGGCCCCGGCCCACGCTGTCACCGATGCGCGCCGCCGCCGTACCGAGACTTCCGTAGCCGTAGGCGGGCGTCGAACGGCCCTGGTGGTAGAGCGCGAAGAGGAAGGCCATCCGCTCGAACAGGTCGCGGTGGTCCTCGCCGCCGTACCAGCCGGCCCGGATGTGCGCGTTCGTCCGGCCCCTGGCCCGGCGCAGGTTGGCGAGGGTGCCGTACTCGCGGTTGCGCACCAGGGTGGTGAGCCAGGCGACAAGTGCGGTGCTGTCGTGCGGGAAGGCGTCCTCGACGGGGTACCCGTCGCGGGGGCTGTCCTCAGTCATGGGCGGTCTCCCCCCGGAGTTCGGCCGGGGCCTTGGGGTGGCTGATGTCGTCCTCGAAACGCTTAAGGGCGGTGGCCCTGGCCTGGAAGCCCCGCTCGTTGGGCGGGAGGGTGTCGAGGCGGTAGACGAGGTGGGTGCGGGCCAGGTCGGTGAGGGTCTGCGTGTACTCCAGGAGCGGAGATTGAACCGGATCTCCCGGGTTGTCGTACCCCTCATCGATCACTGCCTCCAGCAACTGGTCGAAGGGCTTGGCAGCCTCGGGCCAGAACATCCACCGTGCGTCGAACCGAGACATCTGGCGGGCCTCGTCGGCCGGCCGCGCCGCCGAGTGGACCTTCTCCGAGGCGAGGATCGCCGCCCGTTTGAGACTCCACGCCAGGTACTCGGCGATGCGCGAGCCCCGTCGGGACGCACGGTACAGGTGCGCCTCCATCGCTGGGGCGTAAGGGAAGTAGCCGTCCGTCCAGGAGACCGGCAGCGTCTTGTTGGAGATCAGACCGACGGCCCACAAGTGGTAGGGCGCACCCTGGCGTTCCCGCTTGCGCGGCAGGGAGCGCAGCCGTGCGTACAGTCCGGGCTGCGCGTCCTTCACCGCGCTGTACAGGGCGTGCGCCTCCTGCCAGAGGGCGCGCGTGGGCGACGGCCACAGGGGCTTGACCTCTCCACCGGTGGTCCGGCTGAACACAGCGTCCTGCAGGTGCTTTTCCGGATCGAGTTCGAGGACCTCGCCGGCTCCGATCAGCACGCGGTCGACGACGATCGCACCGTCCGGATCCCGCTTCGGTCGCAGCAGGACGGAGCGGCCGAGTGCGCTGTGCAGGTCGGCAGGGCTCTCCGGCACCCGGGGGCGGGCCCGCACGGCGAAGTTCCGGCGATTGACGGAGCCGCTGGTCCAGGAGGTGTTGAGCCGGCCCGGATCTCCCTCGGGCGGATAGAGGTTGAGCCGCAAGGTCTCGCCGAAGGTACGGCCGAGGGGAACGACCCGAATTCTTCCCTGCAACCGCCCGGTGGACAGGTTGGTGACGGTGGGTCCGAGGATCCTGCCGGTGATCCTCGCCCTGCCGTACGTGCCGTACGCGTGCTGGGCGAGCATGGCCCGGAACGCGTCGGCCGCCGGCAACGGCTTGCCGTCCTCGAGATGGTGGTGGTCGAAGAACTGGTTGTAGTCACCGGCCCGCTCGATGACCAACTGCGCGGTGCCTGTGCCGCTTTCGTCGAAGGAGGAGGCCAAGAGGGAGTTCTGGCCGAGGGGCGTCACGGGGTGGAACAGGTCCCAGTGCTCGTCCGGCTCACCGGCCAGCCACTCCGCCGCGGGGTGGAGGCCGTGTTCGTCACGGATCCACTCCCGCCATTCCTCGGGCGTGCTCGGACAGGTACCGGAAGCGAAGCAGATGGCCATGACGAACTCGATGACGGCGACCGTCTCGCCCGGGGTCGGACAGTCGATTGTCGTCAAATCATCTGCCTGATCGAGGAGTTCGCACAATGAGAGCGGAACCCTGGCCCCTTCGGGCGTCACGGAGGGAATGCATGGCTCTCGCCGTGGATCCCAGCTGAGGCGCTGCTCGACGGGGGCCGAAGGGTGCTTTAGCGGCAAGGCCCTGCCTATCACTTCATATGATCGCGACTATCTGGCACGGGAGTTGACGCTCCCACGCAGAGCCCGACGCTAGCACCCGCGATCGGATCGTGTAGCTCGATCGACCGGATTGCCCCGCCATCCCGATCCGGGATGGCGGGGCACCGGCTGGCTCCACGGATGCAGAGGAAGACCGCGGTCGGCACCTCGTCAAAATACCGTACGCTACGGGCACCCTCCGCGCGCTGCGGGCGCCCGCTCACCTGGACTGGCGACGCCTGGCGAGAATGACCAGAGTGGACCGGGCATCACGGCGGCGGGCCGGGGTCCGGGCCAAGACCGAAGCAAGGGCCACGATCGCGAGGACGACCCCGTACAACAGGCCAGCTCCCGCAGCCAGCACGGCGGCCATAGTTGCGTCCTGGGTCAGCATGGAAAGCACGGCCATGGGGAGATCCTTCTGTCGGGGGCCGTCTGCGGCCCGCGGTCGATGGGCCCAGTTTCCGACGGCGCTCGGGTGCGCCGCTGTTACGGGTGGGATTTCCGCAGGCCAGGGGCCCTTTATTCACCCAGCACAGGAGCAGGAATGGTCAGAAGTACGGCGCCCGGGGCGGCACGCAAGAGCCTCGGGGCGATGCTGCAGGAATTGATCGACGCCCGCGGCATCGGCCGGCGGGCCGCCGCGCAACTCGTCCCGAACGGCGCGTTGCAGGAATCGACCCTCCGGCGCTGGTGCCACGGCGAGGCCGCTCCTCACGCAACAGCCGCTTTCTGGAGCCTGATCGAGCACTTGCAGGCCCCTGACGACCAACGCCTCCATCCGCACGAGGAATGGGCGGCTGCTCTCCGCGCTGCCCAAGGGGAGACGATCAGAGACCGGCGCGCACGGAGAGGCGACTCGGAGGAGCACGACAGGGAGCGCGAGCGCGCCGCGATGAACGCCTTCGTTCGTGATCGGACTCCGCAGGCGGCCTCGCACCTGTGGTGGCACGCGCAGCTTCCCGCCGGAAAGACGGCTCTGCTCACCGACTACGCGAAGCAGCCGCCGGAGGACACCGACGTCTTGATCTGTGTCCTGTCCGAGAAGAACGGGATGAACACCCGTACCGGATTCATCGCCGAACTGCGCCGACAGCTCCAGGTGCCCGAGCCCCGGAGGAAGACGTCCGCCGAGGCGGAGTTCATGCGCCTGCTCACCAAGGCCGCCGGTCAAAGCCGAAGGCAGAAGCGGCAACTCCTCCTTGTGGTCGACGGCTTGGACGAGGACCTCGCCTGGCCGACGGCTGGGGCGCCCGGTGAGACCGGGGTGACGAGCATCGCCGCGCTTCTCCCGGCCGCTCCCCCGGCGAACGTCCGCGTCATCGTCTCCAGCCGGCGGAGCGGTCCGCTGCCCGCCGACGTCCCCGAAGGGCACCCACTGCGCCTGCGCGAATGCCTTCGCCCACTCACCGTGGGCGACCGGAGCGAAGACGTCGAACAGGCATGCTTCGCGGACCTGAAGCGGCTGCGCACAAGCGACTTGGGCCGGGCCGTCACCGATCTGCTCGCCCTCACGGACAGCGGGGGCGGCCTGCGCGCGGTCGACCTCGCGGAGCTGACCGGGGCCTCGGTCGAGGACGTGACCGGCCTGCTGCACAGCAGGGAGCAGCGCTGCATCGTCTCGGGCGAGGAATCGGCCGGGGCTCACCTGCTGAGCCACCCCGGCATGCCGCACGCCATCCGGCGGGAGTGGGACCAGGCCACCGTCGAGCGCCACACCCGTCGGCTGCACGCCTGGGCGGCGCGCTGGCGCGAGGCCGGCTGGCCCGAGGGCTCTCCGACGTATCTGCTGACCGAGTATCCGCAGATGCTGGACACGGCCGGTGAGCGCGGACGGTTCCTGCTCGACCCGCTGCGACAGCTGCGGGTCAAGGCGGCGCTGGGTCCTCAGGCCATGCTCGACCAACTACGCCTTCTCAAGTCCGAGTTCAAGGCAGTCGAGGTACCGGATCCTGAACGGCAGGAGGCCGAGACCGCCGTCCGGCTGGCTGCGGCGCTGGATCTCATGCAGCGCCGGGTCGGACCGGTCCCGCCTCGGGCACCTGCGCTCCTCGTGCAGGTGGGGAGCGTCGCCCGCGCCTGCACCGTGGCCCGCTCGGAGCCAGAACTCGTGCTGCGAGCCGCCCGGTTGGCCGAGGTCGCCGTCGAAGCGGCACGCGTCTGGCACCCCGATGCCGCCGCGATCGCGCGGGAGGCGACCGACTGCTTGGTCCGCGCGGGCCGCTACACTCCGCGCACCGGCGGCTTCTTCGAGGACGCCTGTGCGGAAGTGGCCGAGGCAGCACGCGCGTTGAAAACGCTCGGCATAAGGGATGAGGCAAAGGCGCTGTTTCGGGCCGTGGTGCTCAGCGACGCGGCCGACATGGATGCACTCGCCGAAGGAGCGGTCCTCCTCTCCGCTGATGGCCCCGAGCGCTTCGTCGAAGCCCTGGAAGAGCACGCGGAGGAGCTGAGCGAGGTCGACCCGCGGGCCCAGGCCATGGCCGTGGACATCTGGGCGACCATCGCCCGCGCCTCCAGCTCCCGCAGCGTCGCGAACCTGGACCGCATCGAACGCCTCTGCAAGGCCATCGACCTGTCCGACGGGCTGATCGTGGTGGACGTTCTCGCGCTCGCGGCCCAGGCCTTGGCGAGCATGGGCCGCCGGTCGAAGGCCTGGGAAGTGCTCAAGATCGCGCGGGACCGACTGCACACTGCCCTGGTCAGGCTGGACTCCCCCGCCGACCGGGCCCACCGGGGACGCGAGTTCTCCGGCACGATGGCCCGTATGGTCCGCGCCGAGACCGCGGCCGGCACCGGCCTCAAACCTCACCTGGACGCCAAGCTGCTGGTGACCGCCCTCGGCCAGGGAGTTCGCACCGGCGTTCTCGGCGACGACCAACTGGAGCGGGCTGAGGCCTTTCTCTCAGCAGTCGACGAACAGGTGGCAGCAGAGCACGCCGCCCACCTCGCGGCGAAGAAGGAGCAGCGGCGGGCCCACCGGAAGAAGGTGGACGCGAGCGCGAAGGACTTGGCGGAGGAACGGAAAAGCAAACGGAACCTCACTCAGGCTCCCCCGGCCCGAAGCGCACGGCCACATGGTCAGCCGGACAAAGAACCCTCACCGCCCACCGTTCCGGACCGAAGCCCGGCGCTCGAAAACCACGAGCCCCTCCCTCGTCCGGTCACCCTGCTCCAGTACGCGGAACAGCTGGTGCACGACGGCAACCTCGAACTCGGGCGCGAACAGCTGGAAGCGGCTGTCCGCTCCTCGCTCCCCGACGCCCCGATCGTTCTGAGCGCCCGCGCGGCCGAGGAGTTGCTCCGGGCGCTCGGTGCTGCCGGTGAATTCGGACAGACCGAACAGCTGATCAGCCTTTCGGCGGAACCAGCCGACCGCGCCCGGTACTTGGCCGCACTGTCGATGGGGTGCTCTCTCGGCGGTCGATCGCCGGAGGCGGTTGCGTACGCCCACGAGGCCGCCCGGCTCATCCCTCCCGCGCCGCACTTCGCCGTACGAGGAGCCGTCGCGCAGGCCCTGGCTCATGCAGGGGACGCGGAAGCGGCGGTGGAGGTGGCCCGGATGGAGGAGTCGGCAGATGCCAAGGCTTCCTCTTCCGTACGGGGCAGACGGGCTCGACGCACGCTGGTTCTCGTCGCCGCCGGCCTGGCACGGCACGATCCGGAACGGGCCGCTGAACTGATCGGGCCAGCGGTCCAACTGGTACAACGGCGCGTCGGCTCCGGCCGCCCGGTCAGCCAACTCCCGGCGCTGGCTGAACTGCTGCTCGCACTCCCCGATCCGACGCGACCGGGGACGGAGGTCAGCGAAGCGATCCGGCTCGCCTCGGAGTTCACGAACGGGCCTCGACAGACCTGGGACAGGGAGTCGACGGTGCTCCTGGCCGTGCTGCGGCGGCTCGGCTGCGCGCCCGTACCTGGACGCCCCGCCGGTGAGCTGGACGAGTGGCTGCGCTCCCTACGGCCCGAACGGGCTCCCCACGCTGAACTCGCCCTGCTCAGCTCCCTGGACGGCGACGCCGCCGATGCCCGGCGCATCGCGGACGCAGCACCGACGCGGGCGGCGCGGGCCATTGCACTGGCTGCTGCCGCCCGCGTCCTGACGGGGACTCCGGCAGTCCTGCCCGTCGAGGAGCCGGAGGACAGCGCCGTGCAATTCTGCCTCACCCTCGTTCATACTCGGGGAGGCCGTCCCAGCCGCACAGACGCGGACAGGGCAGCAGCCCTTGGCTTCCTCCGGGAGCTGCTCGCCGACGGGGGTTGGACGCAGGCGATCCCTTTGCTGCCCCAACTGGTTCCCGAGTCTTTGAGCCCCCTGAGTAAACTAGTCACCGCATACGTCAGCGGACGCCCAAGCACCTGACGAAGGCGGTCACGGCTCTCCGATGAGACTGGCCGCCGCTCGCTCCTGTCGTTGGCCATCCGTGGACGTGACTCCGCACGAACCAAGGAAGCCCAGCAGAAGAGGAGAACTATCCGGGGAAGGGCCTGTGAGCCACAGCCAAGGAGTAGGACCCGCGCTCGCGGGGGTTGCTCCAACGTCCCGCTGTTCGCCAACCGCAGCGACGCGTCGGCCCCGCACTCGCGGGGGTTGCTCCCAGGCCGCGCACGTGGCGTTCCGCCGTAAGCAGTCGGCCCCGTGCTCGCGGGGGGGTTGCTCCGAGCCGGCGTACTGGTGACGGTCGCTCCACGCACCGGCCCCGCGCTCGCGGGGGGGTGCTCCTACGGCCCGCAGACTCAGAAGACTGTCGCCAACTCAGTCCCGCGCTCGCGGGGGTTGCTCCTTGGGGACGGTTTCGCGTCGGCCGAGCGGCAGGTCAGCCCCGCACTCGCGGGGGGTGCTCCCGTCGGTTGAATACGGTGTCGTTGTTGGGGTCGTCGACCCCGCGCTCGCGGGGGTGCTCCTTCTTCACCTACCAGCCGGCTTTCCTGCTGCGGTCGGCCCCGCGCTCGCGGGGGTTGCTCCTCTTCACGGGTCAGAATGGGTTCATCGGTGGTGTCGGCCCCGCGCTCGCGGGGGTTGCTCCGTGATGGTGGACGCCCTCGGCGCGTTCCTAAAATCGGCCCCGCACTCACGGGGATTGCTCGTGCCGGATCGTCAGCCTCGGCGGCGCCACCGAATCGGCCCCGCGCTCGCGGGGGTTACTCCGGCTTCGTGGTCGGCTTCAACGTCCCGGCCGCGTCGGCCCTGCGCTCGCAGGGGTGCTCCCGCGGGTCCTTGAGGGTGCGCACCAACTCGTTGTCGGCCCCGCGCTCGCGGGGGTTGCTCCGGCGAGTGGACAGGCATGCTCGACCCTGATCGCATCGGCCCCGCGCTCGCGGGGATTTCTCCGGATCGGTGGCTCCAGACACCTCCCAGTCGTTGTCGGCCCCGCGCTCGCGGGGGTTGCTCCACAGAGCCGCCCCCAAGAGGACGTACTCAAAGGCGGCCTTGCCATTACGGTCCGTCATCTGGACGGGTCGGCTGACCTCGCGACGATGGTCGGCGGTCTGAGCCCAAATCAGATCCAGGTGTAGTTGGCGTTGGTGATCTCGGGCAGCCCGAAGGACACCACGGGGGCATCCGGGGCCGCGAGGGCGGCGAGGGCCGAGCCGATCGGCGGGAAGAGCGGAAGATCGGTGATCTTGCGGTAGTCGATCCACTCCACGTGGCCAACCTCATGGCTGCCGTCCGGGAGTTCGTCGTACTCCTCGGTCGCCAGCTCGGCGCGAATCTCCGGTGTGATGTGCACCCGGTAGAAAAGGTGGACCTTGCGCGGCGACGGGGTCGGGCCGGGCCGCTCCAGGCGGGCATCCATGAACCACATCAGCTCGGCGCCGGCCACGTGCTCCGGCTCCAGGTTCAGTTCCTCCTTCAGCTCGCGGGCCAGGGCGTCGGGCAGCGCCTCGCCGGGCAGCACGTTGCCGCCCACGGTGGTGTAGTGCACGGAGCCGGGGCGCTCCCGGCGCAGCAGCGCGACCTCGGCGCCGCAGAAGACCAGGCCGCTCACGCGGATCTTGATCTTGCTGAACGGTTGGTCGGTCGTCGCTTCGGTGGTGCTCATCAGGGTGGCTCTCCTCGGTGGGTGGCGGTCAGCTGGGGCGTGTCCCAGCGTGGCCCCCCGGCCGGACGGCCGGGAGGAGTCGGCGAGTTGGTTCTAGCGTGCCCCGGGGAAGCCGAGGGCAGCCCGGGCTGCGGCCTGGGGAACGTGTTCGATCTCGACGCCGGTGAGCCGGAAGCGGCGCAGCTTGCATCCGGTCGCCCGCATGACGGGCGAGAGGTGACAGGGGTCCATCTCCTCGATGAGGACGGTAGGTCGGTCCGTGGGCGGGTTCTTGCGGCCAGCGGCTCCGCGGGGCAGCGGCACGCTGGTGTGCGGCAGGGGCGTGATGCGCCAGATCGGGCCGCGGACGCTGGAGAGGCTGGCCTGGCCGAAGCCCCTCTCCTCTCGCAGGGTCATCGGCTCGCCGTTGGTGGGGGCGAGGCCCCGAAAGAGCTGCTGTGCACGACCCTGGTTGACGATCTGTCCGGTGTCGATGCTGAAGTCCCGGGAGAAGAACGCGGCGGCCGGGTAGCCAGCGGTGAGCAGGGCGCGGGCGTGGACGCTGACCATGGGGAGCACCTGGCCGCGCAGGTGGGCAGCGGCGGCCTTGTCGATGTCGTCCAGGTGCTGCGCACGGGCTCGGAGGACGGACAGGACGGCGTCGATGTCGGCGGCCGTGGCGGCGGGGAACGGATCGCGCCGGCCGAGTCCGCGAGCGGCCTTGTGGGCGAGCAGTGCCCCGAGGAAGTGCCGGGTGGCGTCGGTGTACCCGGACACCTTGCGGGTGTGGCTGGTCGGGTACAGGTTGAGGGCGGTGAACCGTCCGTCGGGGTGGAAGTCCGGGTCGGCGCTGTAGTAGTCGCCGTCCGCGTTGGACAGGCGGTGCAGGCGGACGGTGGTGGCCGTGTGCGGCACGGCGAGGACGCCGTTCAACGCGTCCCGGACGGTGGAGGTGCTCGGCTGGAGGTGGTCGCTGACCACGTGAAGGTAGCGGATACCGGGCTGGTCGAGGACGGGCTGGTGCCGGTCGTCGAGGCGCTCGATCCGGGTTTCCGGGATCGGGTCGCGGCCGGGCTGCCGGGCGATCAGCAGGTGCGGGCCGCAGGCGAGGACGTGGTGGCCGTCGATGTGGGTGTCGGTCAGATCGGCGATGCCGACCAGGGGGGCGAACCTGAGCTCGACCGCCGCGGTGGCGGCACCGTGGCCGATCCGGTCGAGCACCGGCCGGTACGTGGCGAGGGCGTGCGCGAGGTCGTGGGTGTACTGATCGCGTGAAGTGCCCGGGGCTTTGCCGATGAACCCGGTGGCGTACGGGGTGAGCGAGAAACGGATGCCGTCGAACACCGCGCCGTAGTCGGCGACCAGGCGCTGGTGCATGGCCGTCAGCTCGGCGGACTGGGAGGAGAAGCCGACGCTGGACATGCGCATCTTGACGCCGAGGACGTCGCGGGCGAGTTCCGCGTAGAGGTCCAGGTGCGGGTACGAGGCGATGTCGTTGTCCAGGTAGGGGAACAGGACACCGGGGCGGTGGATGCGGCCCTGGGCGATCCCCAGACCTCGGGCGGAGGCCTCGTCGGCGAGCGCGTGCGCGAGGCCGGTCAGGCCCCGCGGGGTGAACCGCCACAGGTCGCTGCCGGCGAACTGGGAGCACATCGCGCAGCGGTTGACGCACCCGATCTCGGGCGCGAGGTACTGGAGGTGCGTGAACGCGTCGTCCGGCAGAGTAGCGAGCTGTTCGCGCAAGGCGCTGAGCGCTTCCGTGGTCACGAGGCTTTCCCTTCCGGGGCGTTGGCGGGAACCAGATGGTGATCGAGGGCGGCGAGCAGGCGGCGCCCGGCCGCGCTGAGGCTGTGCGGAGTCTCGAACGGGCCGTCGGCGGTGGTGATGGCCTCGGCCGTGCCAATTTCCGCGCCAGGCAGGCACACCACGTCGGGCTCGGGCAGGGTGGCGAGGAGCACCTGGCCCGGTCCGGCCTGGGCGGGGTGGGAGCCGGGGCCGACCCAGCGGAGGCCCCCGCCTACGGGCTGATAGATGCCGGGGCCTCGCAGGCCGTCCACGGTCACCGGGTGGGTGCCACGGTGACGGAGCTTGAGGTAATACGGGCCCGGCGCGGCGCTGGTGGCCGCGTCGATCGTTGCCGCGTTGAAGACATCGGGGTCGGGCAGCCAGTCCACCCGACCGCCGAGCAGCACCGCCAGGTGCGCCACGGTGAACGGAGGCAGGCCGCGGAGCTGCTGGTTGACGCCGGACACCTCCGTGGTGCCCTGGTTGCGGCAGTTGATCTCGTTGAGGAACACCCGGCCGTCGTCGGTCAGCAGCGCGTCCAGCCCGAACAGCCCGGCCATCCGGTGCTCGGACCACGCCCATTCGGCGATGCGCACCGCGGCGTCGACCACGGCTTCGGCGGCGGGACGGGGCCACGGCATGTTCCAGACGTTCCCGGCGCTCTTGGCAGGGC
>NZ_JAFLNG010000639.1 GCF_017427025.1 Streptomyces sp. FH025 | reverse complement strand
GAGTCGGGTCGGCGCGCGGTACGGGGACCGGGCCGGTCGCCTCGGCGAGGGCCGGCACCGGGAGTTCGTGCGGGTCGGCCGCCATCGCGGCGCGCCGGCGCCGTTCGATCACGGCGGCCGTGCTCGCCACCACGGCCATGCCCTTGGCCACGGCCTTGAAGGCCTTTCCGCCCCGCGCCATCCTCGCTACCACCGCTTCGCTGCCGAACCCGCCGAGTCCGGCGGTACGCCGTGGGTCCCGCCACGGCCGTCAGGGATGACGCTACCCGGCGAGGGCCGGGAGAGTCCGCTCGCCAAGGAGTTCGACTCGAACAGTCCACCAGGATGATTCGGGCAAATCACCGGATTCCCCATGGTTTCGCCCACACACCGTTGGGGAGGACTCGGAACGAGACCACTGGAGCCATCCGCCGGCGGACCGGCCGGTGCGGGAGCGACCAGGACCCCTCCCCGCGCCCCGCGTCCGCATCCAGGACCGCACCGCCCGCGGGCGCACCGGTCAGCGCAGCCCGGGCGGCGCGGCCCGCCCTCCGCGGCGAAGAGCGGAGAAGGCCGAACCCGAACGGAGAACGCCACGGCCCCCGGCCGCTCGTCGAACGGAACGAGCGGCCGGGGGCCGTGCGGGGTGCGCCGCTCAGGCGGCGGGCACTCCTAGTACCAGCTGTGCGCCTGCCAGAACGACCAGGCGCCGCAGGGGCTGCCGTAGCGGCTGTTCATGTAGCTCAGGCCCCACTTGATCTGGGTGGCCGGGTTGGTGCGCCAGTCGGCGCCGGCCGAGGCCATCTTGCTGCCGGGCAGTGCCTGGACCAGGCCGTACGCACCGGAGCTCTTGTTGGTCGCGGTGTAGTCCCAGCCGCTCTCGCGCTTCACGATGTTGCTGAAGCACTGGAACTGGGAGTCGTTGCCGACGATCGACCGGGCGAGGTCCTGGACGGAACCGGGGCTGACCGAGACGGCCGGGGCGCTGTCGTCGACCGCGGCCATCGCCGAACGCGCCTTGGAGCGGTTGGCGGCCTCGGTGGCCTTGCGCTGGTCGTCGGCGGCCTTGGCCGCCTTCTCCGCGTCGGCCTTGGCCTGGGCATCGGCCTTGGCCTGGGCGTCGGCCTTCGCCTGGGCGTCCGCGGCGGCCTTCTGGCGCGCGGCCTCCTCGGCGGCCTTCTGCTCGGCGGCGGCCTTGGCCGCGGCGTCGGCGGAGGCCTGCTGGGCGGACGCCTGCTGACCGATGTTGTCACTGATGGTCTGCGCCTGGGCGCCAGAGGGGACTTCGGCAAGCAGGGTCGCGCCGGCGACGTCGACCGTCTGCGTCGTCTTGCCCTCGCTGCCCGAGGCCATGCCCACGACGGCACCGACAGCGGTGACGGCGGTGGCGGAGGCCACAGCGACTCCCCGGACCGAGATCCGAGTCACATGGATTCCTTCCAGCATCGCCCGTGCGTGACCGTACGGACGCAAGATGCCCCTTGGCACTGGCCTCCGCAGGTGCTCTGGTCACGGGAGGCGCTGGCCCGGCGCCCGGCCGAGGTGAGGCGACCAGGCGTTGGAATCGGGCGGCGTACGGCTACCGTTCTTCAATTGTGTGTCCACCGACCGGAGTTGGCGGACCTTCCGGGGCCGGACTCCCGATGTGCGGAAGCCCTGCCGCGCCGTACGCGGGGCCTGACAGAACCCTCACCATGCCGCACCGGGTACTGTCGACGCAATTCCCGTTCGCGTGGCGCATCTCACATTCACCGCACGGGAGTTCCCCGGACGGAAAGCACTCGATGTGATGAAACGGGTGGGGCCCGTTCCCTCAGGAACGGGCCCCACCTCAGGAATTGACCGTATTGTCCGACTACGTCCTGGTCAGGGACGGATCACGGGTGGATGTCCTCCAGCATCTCCGTGACCAGCGCCGCGATCGGCGAACGCTCCGAGCGCGTGAGCGTGATGTGGGCGAAGAGCGGATGCCCCTTCAGCTTCTCCACCACCGCCACCACACCGTCGTACCGGCCGACCCGGAGGTTGTCCCGCTGCGCCACGTCGTGGGTGAGCACCACCCGCGAGCCCTGGCCGATCCGGGACAGCACCGTCAGCAGGACGTTCCGCTCCAGCGACTGGGCCTCGTCCACGATCACGAAGGCGTCGTGCAGCGAGCGCCCCCGGATGTGGGTCAGCGGCAGGACCTCCAGCATCCCGCGGGCGATGACCTCCTCGATCACGTCCGGGGTGGTGACGGCGGAGAGGGTGTCGAAGACCGCCTGGGCCCAGGGGCCCATCTTCTCCGCCTCGGTGCCCGGCAGGTAGCCCAGCTCCTGGCCGCCGACCGCGTACAGCGGCCGGAAGACCATCACCTTGCGGTGCTGCCTCCGCTCCAGCACCGCCTCCAGCCCGGCGCACAGCGCCAGCGCCGACTTGCCGGTACCGGCCCGACCGCCCATCGAGACGATGCCGATCTCCGGGTCGAGCAGCAGGTCCAGCGCCACCCGCTGCTCGGCGCTGCGGCCGCGCAGCCCGAACGCCTCGCGCTCGCCGCGCACCAGCCGCACCCGCCCGTCGCCGGTCACCCGGCCGAGCGCCCGGCCGCGCTCCGAGGTGAGCACCAGCCCGGTGTGGACCGGCAGTTCCTCGGCCCCCTGGACCTCCACCGCGGCGTCGTGGCCGGCCGCGAACAGCGCGTCCACCTGGTCGGCCGCGACGTGCAGCTCGGACATGCCCGTCCAGCCGGAGGTGATCGCCAGCTCGGCCCGGTACTCCTCGGCCAGCAGGCCCACCGAGCTGGCCTTGATCCGCAGCGGGAGGTCCTTGGAGACGACGGTGACGTCGTAGCCCTCCGCCTGCAGGTTGCGGGCCACCGCCAGGATCCGGGTGTCGGCCTCTCCGCCGCCGGCCCGGTAGCCGACCGGCAGTATCGACACGTCGGAGTGGTTGAGCTCGACCCGGATCGTCCCGCCGAGCTCGCCGACCGGGATCGGCTCGTCGAGCCGGCCGTAACGGATGCGGTAGTCGTCGAGCAGCCGCAGAGCCTGGCGGGCGAAGTAGCCCAGCTCCGGGTGGTGCCGCTTGGCCTCCAGCTCGGTGACGACCACCACCGGGAGGACGACCTCGTGCTCCTCGAAGCGGGTCATGGCGAGAGGGTCCGCCAGGAGCACGCTGGTGTCGAGAACGTACGTGCGCCGGTCTGGTGTCCGGCGGCTCTTGGAACTGACCACTAGGCCTCCAGAGCGGATGACCCTGCGTCATCCGCGGCAAGCCGGCCCCCGCTGCCCCTGTGGCCTCGGGGCCGGACTGACTGGAGTATTCCCAGGCGAGGAACGGTGCATTCGCGCCCCCGGCGAACTGACGGATCATTGCCGGTGAACGTTTGGCCTCGCGCGGAGCCCGGGTAGGCCAGGCCTACGGCGGTCATTTCACCCGGCCGCACGCGCGGCCGGAGTGACGTCAGAGGCCCATCCGGCGGTGCCGCTGTTCGAACGCGCGCAGCGCCCGCAGGAAGTCGACCTTGCGGAAGGCCGGCCAATACGCCTCGCAGAAGTAGAACTCGCTGTGCGCGCTCTGCCAGAGCAGGAAGCCGGACAGCCGCTGCTCGCCCGAGGTGCGGATGATCAGGTCCGGGTCGGGCTGGTTGCGGGTGTAGAGGTGCTCGGCGATGTGCTCGACGGTCAGGATCTCGGCGAGCTCCTCGATGGAGGTGCCGCGCCCGGCGTGCTCCTGGAGCAGCGAGCGGACGGCGTCGGCGATCTCGTGCCGGCCGCCGTAGCCGACCGCGACGTTGACCGTGATGCCCTCGATCCCGGCGGTGTCCTCGGCGGCGCGCTTGAGCACGTCGGCGGTGTGCCGCGGGAGCAGGTCCAGCGCGCCGACCGGGTTGATCCGCCAGCGGCGGGCGGCGGCCAGGCCGGTGACGGCGTCCTCGATGATGCCGAGCAGCGGGACCAGCTCGTCGGCCGGACGGTCCAGGTTGTCGGTGGAGAGCATCCACAGGGTGACGACCTTGACGTGGGTCTCGTCGCACCAGCCGAGGAACTCGCCGATCTTGTCGGCGCCGCGCTGGTGGCCGTACGCGGTGGAGCCACCGGTGGCCTTGGCCCAGCGGCGGTTGCCGTCCAGGATCACGCCGATGTGGTGCGGGGTGCGCGCGAGGTGGACCTCGACCCGGCGGCCGTACAGCCCGTACATCCCGCCCAGCAGGGTGCGCAGCCCCGGCGTCCGTTCCGCGACATCGCGCAGACCCATGTTTCCCGGCCCCTCCGTGCTCGTCCAGCTGGTGCGTCACCGCCCCGGCGCAGCCTACTCCGGCGGGCTGGCAGAGGGTAAAGCCGCAGGTAGCGGTCTGGTCACGGTCCTGTACTGAAACCGTCCCGACGGGCGTGTCCGGGGGTGTTCGAGCACGGTCCTGGCGTGGACACGGAACGGTCTCCGAATCCTTAAGGAATCCGTAAGCCGGTAGTCCAATGCTTGACGACCGGCTTTGGTCTAGTCCAGCTTTT
>NZ_JAFLNG010000638.1 GCF_017427025.1 Streptomyces sp. FH025 | reverse complement strand
CAGCAGGAGACGCTGCACGAGCTGATCAGCCGTGAGCGCCGGCTCGACCAGCGCCGCGCCGAGACCGCGGGCAAGCTCGCCGAGCTGGACCAGGCCCGCCGCTCGCTGGCCGAGAGCAAGCAGCAGATCCAGCAGCGGCTGGCCGCGGCGCAGAAGCTGCTCAACGGCCTGGACGCCGACGAGCGGGCCCGGATGGCCGCCCAGGACGCCCGGGACGCCGAGCAGCGCGCGACCCGCGGCACCGACCGGCTGGACCTCGGCGAGGCCCCGCCCGCCTCCGAGCGCGGGGCGGCCGCACTGGCCGCCGCGGTGCGGATGATCGGATCGCCGTACGTGTACGGCGCCACCGGGCCCCGTGCCTTCGACTGCTCCGGTCTGATGTACTACAGCTGGCGGCAGGCCGGAGTGACCCTGCCGCGCACCTCGCAGGCCCAGGCGCACGCCGGGCAGCGGATCAGCCTCTCCGAAGCGCGGCCGGGAGACCTGGTGATCTTCTACCGGGACATGCACCACGTCGGGATGTACGCCGGCGGCGGGGTGATCGTGCACGCCCCCTACCCGGGCGCCAGGGTCCGGTACGAGAGCGTCACCGCGATGCCGGTCGCGGGGGTGGTCCGGCTCTGAGCGCGACACCCCCCGGCCCGGCCGGCCACCACGCGACCGACCCGCGCCACGGCGCGCTGTCCCGGCGCGGCGCGCTGCTGCTGGCGGTCGGCGGGCTCACCCAGCTGTCGCTGCCGCGGGCCGCCCCGGCGGTTCCGGCGCAGCGGGCGGCCGACCCGTACGCCGAGGTGGCCGGGCTGCTGGCGGAGCGGGCGCGCTCGCTGCCGTCCTGGTCCGG
Organism: Streptomyces sp. FH025; assembly: GCF_017427025.1. GTDB lineage: Bacteria > Actinomycetota > Actinomycetes > Streptomycetales > Streptomycetaceae > Kitasatospora. Next base: position 3,640 of record NZ_JAFLNG010000638.1, on the reverse strand, counting down.
GCTCACCGGGGCCGAGGCGGCCTACCGCAACCTGGTGCTCTCCCCGGCCGACGGGCCGGACCGGCTGACCGCCGCCGCCGAACTGGTGGTGCGGATCGCCGGGTACGACGAGTACCCCGAGGTGTATCCGCGCCGGATCACACTGGTCCGGGACGCCGGCGGTTGGCGCGTCGAGCGGGAGGAGAGCGCGAGCGGGCCCCCGGCGCTGTGGGACCTCGGCCCCGCCCGTACCGCGCCCGGCGCGCACTGCCTGGTGCTCGGCCTGGCCGAGGGGCCCGCCCCGAGCGGCCTGGTCGAGGTGGGGGACCGGGCGGTGGCGGCCGTCAGCGCGGTCTGGGGCGACGACTGGCCGGGCCGGCTGCTGCTCGAACTGCCCGCCGACGAGGCGCAGTTCGCCCGGCTGCTGGAAGGTGATCCGGCGGGCTGGACGGGCATGGCGGCGGTCACCGTGGCCGCCCCCGGCGCGCCCCGGCGCACCCCCGCGGACCGGGTGGTGGTCAACCCCGAGGCGTTCGGCCGGCTCAGCGGGTTCGGCCGGCAGGTCGTCGTCACCCACGAGGCCACCCACGTCGCGACCAGGGCCGACACCCGGGCGTGGACGCCGCTGTGGCTCTCCGAGGGCGTCGCCGACTGGACCGCCTACCGCGACTCCGGGCGCAGCCCGCGGCAGATCTCCCCCGAGCTGGCCCGGGACGTCGAGGCCGGGAGGCTGCCGAGCGCGCTGCCCGCCGACCGGGACTACGCCGCGGGCGCCACCGGCATCGCCCAGGCCTACGAGCAGTCCTGGCTCGCCTGCGACCTGATCGCCCGCCGCTGGGGGCCGGAGCGGCTGGTCGCCCTCTACCGGGCGGTCGGCGCGGACGACGGGCAGGGCGAGGACCGGGAACGGCGCACGGACCGGTTGCTGCGCGCCGGACTGGGCGTCGGGCTGGACGGGTTCACCGAGCTCTGGCGGGCCGAGGTGGAGGCCCTCAAGGGCTAGCGCTTGGCGGGGGTTCCAGGGGTGCCGATGCCGTCCAGCAGGTCCTGCTCGTAGGCGATGCCCGGGCGCACCGGGTAGGACGACGCGGGCGGCAGCGCCCGCGGCTCGGGCAGCACCACGGTGGGCGGCAGCGGCTCCGCGGCGCGGGTGGAGCGCCAGAGCCGGACGCAGGAGAGCACGGCGGCGGCCACCAGCAGCAGGTTGCGCAGGCTCAGCACGGTGATCGCCCACGGGTCGCTGGCCAGGACCTGGGTGAACAGGGTCGGGAACTCGAGCAGCGTGAGCGGGCAGGCGATCAGGATCAGCAGGGCCACCGGCCGCTGGCTGCTGTTGCGCACGGTCAGGCAGACCGCCGCGACGCCGATCAGCCAGACCAGGTACTGCGGGCTGATCACCCGGCTGGTCACCACGAAGATCAGCAGGGCGCACAGCGCCGCGTCGTACATGGTGGCCGCGTTGCGGCGGCGGGCCTTGAAGCGCCACAGCAGCAGCCACAGGAAGCCGATCACGGTGCCGGCCATCATCACCTTGCTGATCACGCCGACCCACGGCCCGAGCATCTCGGGGGAGCCGTAGTTCATGGTGACCTTGCCGTCCCAGGCCCCGGCGATCCGGGCGAAGTGCAGCGGCAGCGCGCCGACCGACTCGACCTCGATGCCGCGGTCCGCCTGGAAGGTCAGGAAGTCGAAGGCGCCGTTCATCCCGGCCGCGAGCAGGAAGCCCACCGAGACGGCGGTGGCCGCGGCCAGCGTCCAGGAGCGGCGGGTGCGGCGGCCGGACGGGGTGCCGATCAGGCCGAGCAGCGGCCAGATCTTGACGATCCCGCCCAGGCCCAGCAGCAGCCCGCCCACCGCCGGGCGACGGATCAGCGCCAGCAGGCCGGCCAGGGCGAGCGCGGTGACGAGGATGTCGAAGCGGTTGTAGATCATCGGGCCGAGCAGCGGGACGGCCACCACCCACATCCAGGCGCCGGTCAGCGCCCGGCCCCGGCGCAGGCCGGTGCGGATCAGCAGTGCGGTCGCGGCGGCGTCGGCGATGCCGCAGATCACCCAGAACGAGACCAGGTACGACCAGGGCAGCAGGCCCGGCAGCAGGATCACCAGGGCGGCGCCCGGCGGGTACTGCCAGGTCACGTCGTCGAAGGGGAAGGTGCCGGTCTGGAGCACGCCGTACCAGGCGTGGTAGATCATCCAGACGTCGGCCGTGATGTCGCCGCCGGGCGCCTTCAGCACGCCGGTCATCAGCAGCACCAGCAGGGTACGGGTGGCCACCCAGGTCGCGCCGAGGGCGGCGAGCGCCCCGAGCGGGCGGCCGAGTCGGCCGCGCGAAGAACCGGACTCGGTGGCCGGGGCCAATTCCACTGCGCTCCCTCGTTCGTCTCGTACGTCCTCACCGGAGGCGTCGTACTGACGGACGCCCGGGCCGCCGCGTCCGCGGCCTAGGTACTAGGACTGACCCGGGGGTCAAACGGTTGCCGTGCGCGCTTCCGTTCCCGGCGGGTCATGGTGTTGACCTATCGTACGGATCACCCAGCGGTACACCGAGCACCCCCCGACCGAGCGAGCCGTGGCCTGATGCACAGAACCTTGATCGTCACCAATGACTTCCCGCCCCGTCCGGGAGGCATCCAGGCCTTCGTGCATAACATGGCTGTCCGTCAGCCCCCGGGGAGCATCGTGGTGTACGCCTCGACCTGGCGGGACGGCACCGAGGTGGCGCGCTTCGACGCGGAGCAGCCCTTCCCGGTGATCCGGGACCGCACGAAGGTGATGGTTCCCACACCCCGGGTCACCCGGCGGGCCGCCGAGATCCTGCGCGCCGAGGGGTGCGACTCGGTCTGGTTCGGCGCCGCCGCCCCGCTCGGCCTGATGGCGCCCGCGCTGCGCCGGGCCGGGGCCGGGCGGCTGCTCGGCATGACCCACGGGCACGAGGCCGCCTGGGCCCAGCTGCCGGCCTCCCGGCAGCTGCTGCGGCGGATCGGGGCGGGCACCGACGTGCTGACCTACCTGGGCGAGTACACCCGCTCGCGGATCGCCGCCGCCGTCGGGCCGCAGGCCGCGGCCCGGATGGTGCAGCTGCCGCCGGGCGTGGACGAGACGACCTTCCACCCGGACTCGGGGGGCGCCGAGGTGCGCCGCCGGCTCGGCCTGGCGGACCGGCCGGTGGTGGTCTGCGTCTCCCGGCTGGTGCCGCGCAAGGGCCAGGACACCCTGATCGAGGCGATGCCGCAGATCCTCGCGGACGTGCCGGACGCGGTGCTGCTGATCGTCGGCGGCGGCCCGTACCGGGCGGACCTGGAGAAGCTGGCGGACGCCACGGGCGTACGGGAGTCGGTGCGCTTCACCGGCTCGGTGCCGTGGGAGGAGCTGCCCGCCCACTACGGGGCCGGGGACGTGTTCGCGATGCCCTGCCGGACCAGGCGCGGCGGGCTGGACGTGGAGGGCCTGGGGATCGTCTACCTGGAGGCCTCGGCGACCGGCCTGCCGGTGGTCGCGGGGGACTCCGGCGGCGCGCCGGACGCGGTGCTGGAGGGCGAGACCGGCTACGTGGTGCCCGGCGGCTCGGCCCCGGCGGCCGCGGAGCGGATCGTCCGGCTGCTGCGGGACGAGGAGCTGCGGCGGCGGATGGGCGAGGCCGGGCGGCGCTGGGTGGAGCGCT
>NZ_JAFLNG010000637.1 GCF_017427025.1 Streptomyces sp. FH025 | reverse complement strand
CCGATCCGCGACAACGTCACATGATCTGACCGGCCATCAGGCCGCGCCCAGGGTGAGCCCGAGGATCCGCGCGCCGGTCTCGGTGCGCGGCCGGTGGCTGCTGCCCGGCGCGAACACCACGTAGCTGCCCGCCGGATGGCGCACGTCCCCCTCGATCACCTCGCCGCTCAGCACGAAGTACCGCTCCTCGGTGAGGTGCACGTCGACCTCGGGCCACCGGCTGCCCGGCGCGAAGTCGATCAGCCAGCCGCGCGCGTAGCCGGTGGCGGTCAGCGAGCGCCGTACGATCCCCGGCCCGACCTCGCTCGTCGCCGCGTCCTCGACCAGCAGGGCCGTCATCACTGCGTCGTTCTCATCCATGCCCCCACTGTGGCCGCCCGCACCCCGGCCGCCCCAGAGTCCGAAAAGACATCCTCAGGTACATTCCTGCCATGGACGACGACGCGGATTCCGCGCAGAACGCGAAGGGCCGCCACCGGGTGGTCGCCCTGCTCGGCGCACCCCAGGCCCCCTTCGAACTCGCCTGCGCCGCCGAGGCCTTCGGCACCGACCGGGCCGGACTGCCCCGCCACTACGACTTCACCCTGTGCACCCACACCCCCGGCCCGCTGCCCACCACCCTGGGCGTCCCGCTGCTGGTCGACGCCGGACTGGAGGCGCTGGAGAGGGCCGACACCGTCATCGTCCCCGGCTGGCAGCCCCCCGGCTGCGCCGTGGCGCCCGCCGTCCTGGACGCGCTGCGCGCCGCCCACGCCCGCGGCGCCCGCATCGTCTCCATCTGCACCGGCGCGTTCGTCCTCGCCCAGGCCGGACTGCTCGACGGGCGCAGCGCCACCACCCACTGGGCCCGCACCGCCCAACTCGCCGCCCAGCACCCCGCTTTGAGCGTCGACCGGGACGTCCTGTACGTCGACCACGGCGACGTCGCCACCAGCGCCGGATCCGGCGCCGGCATCGACCTGTGCCTGCACCTGCTGCGCCGCGACCACGGCGCCGCCTACGCCGCCCAGGTCGCCCGGCACATGGTGCTGCCCCCGCACCGCGAGGGCAGCCAGCTCCAGTACGCCGCCGCCCCCGCGCCCGCCCGGGCGGAGGAGTCGCTGGCCCCGCTGCTGGAGTGGGCCGAGGAGCGCCTGGGGGAGCGGCTGACCCTGGAGGTCCTGGCCGCCCGGGCCGGGCTGTCCGGCCGCACCCTGGCGCGGCGCTTCGCCGAGCAGCTGGGCACCAGCCCCGGCCAGTGGCTGCTGGCCCGGCGCATCGACGCGGCCCGGGCGCTGCTGGAGCGCACCGACCTGCCGGTGGAGGCCGTCGCGACCCGGGTGGGCCTGGCCTCCGCCGTCAACCTGCGCCGCCGCTTCCGCACCGCCCTGGGCACCACCCCCGGCGCCTACCGGCGCACCTTCGGCGCACCGCGCGGACCGTCGCCCTTCCAGGAGTGAAGGGGAGGGCGGGGGAGCGGCAGGTACGCCGGAGCGCGAACGGCCCCCCGCGCCTCCGAGTCCACCCGCACGACGGGAACCGCCCCGGCCCACCGCGCGCCGTTGCGGCTCCGCCGCCGCCGGGGCCGGTGACATGGGACCACCACGCCGCAGGGCCCGCCTCCGGCACGGCCGAACCCACCCCCAGGCGAAAGGGCGAGAGCCATGACCATCACCGAACCGGTGCACTACCAGGTGACCGTCGACCCGCACCTGCACCAGATCAGGGTCGTCATGACGATCAAGGGCATGAACGACGGCACCGGGCCGACCGTCGAGACCCCCACCTGGGTGCCGGGCGACTACACGTTCGCCCCGTACGGCCGCGACATCTTCGAGGTCAAGGCCACCGACCTCGACGACGGACACGACCTCACCGTGCGCCGCGACGGATGGCAGGGCTACCACATCGAACAACCGGGACCGAACGTGCGGATCACGTACACGGCCTCCTGCGAGTCCGCCGCGTTCGGCGAGGCGTCCGGAATCCTCGACGACGGCAACGGAGTACTGCTCGGCACGCGCTACCTGCGCGTCACCTCCTACGACGGCCCCTACCGCGTCACCTACGACCTCCCGAAGGGCTGGGCGCTGCACCACCCGTCCGGAGCGACGCCCGTCGGCGCCACGACCTGGGAGTACCCCGGCTACGAGATCCTGCTGGACACCCCCGTGGTCGTCGGCTCGTTCGACCACAAGACCCGGCAGGTGGCGAAGACCCCGTTCCACCACGTCTTCCTCGACCGCGCGGCGGGCTTCGAGACGCGGGCGGACGACTTCGTCGACCAGGTCGGACGCGTCGCCGACGGCTACCGGAGCATGTTCGGCTCGTTCCCGTTCGAGGACTACACCTTCGTGTACGGCTCCGACCCGACCGAGGAGTGGGGCCTGGAACACCTGACGAGCACGATGGTCGGGATCGACCCGAACGTCTTCACCGACCCCGTGAAGTGGGCGACCGGCATCCGGGTCTGCGCCCACGAGCTCTTCCACGCCTGGAACGTGCGCCGCCTGCGGCCCGCCCCGCTGGGCGAACTCGACCTGCGCGGCGGCAGCTTCACCGAGGGCCTGTGGGTCGCCGAGGGCTTCACCCGCTACTACGAGTTCCTGTCCTGCACCCGCGCCGAGGCCTACACGCCCGAGCAGTTCCTCAGCGCCGTCGTCAACTACTACCGGCACCTGGTCGCGCTGCCCGCCTACCAGAGGGTCAGCCCGGTGGACGCCTCGCTGGCCAGCTTCCTCAACCACGGCGACAAGTACGCGGGGAAGGTCAACGACGCCACCGACTACTACGACCAGGGCATGGTCATCGCCTTCTGCCTGGACGCCACGCTGCGCCTCAAGGCCAGGACCACCCTCGACCAGGTCTTCGCCGACTTCTACGGCAAGCACGCCGGCAAGGGCTCCGGCTACACCCTGGACGACCTGCGCAAGCACCTCGAATCCGTCCTGGCCGGGCTGGGCGAGCGCGTGCTGAACGAGGCCGGCAAGCCGGCCCGACTCGCGCTCGTCCCCAGGCTGGAGGAGCTCGGCTTCACCGTCGGGCAGGAGTCGGTCAAGTCCCTCGGGCTGGTGCTCAAGGACGACACCGGGCCGGTCGTCTACGGCGTCCTGGACACCGGGCCGGCCGGGGCCGCGGGACTGGCCCCGGACGACGTCATCACCACCGTCGACGCGAAGCCCTTCGACCTGACCGCGCTGCGCTGGCTGCGGGACAACTCCGCCGGCGTCACCCTGGGGGTCCTGCGCGGCAACCGCCCGCGCACGTACACCGTGCGGCCCGCGAGCCGGCAGCAGATCGGCTCGCTCACCTGGAACGGGACCTCCGCTCAGGCCGCCGCCATCGGCTCGTGGCTCGGCCGGCCCTTCGCCCCCGAGGCGGGCCAGGACATCCCCCTGGACTTCTACGAGAACTTCCACGGCGTCCAGACGGTCATCTGACCGCCGCATCTGACCGCCGCATCCGGCCGCCGCGTCTGACCGCGGCATCCGGCCGCGGCCGGACACGGGCGGGCGCGAGCGCGGCCGCCCTGCCGGGCGTCAGGGGCGGCCTCTTGCAAGCCGCCCCTGACGCGCGTGACGGCGCCTTCGGCGGCGGCGATGACGGGCAGGCCCGCCGGGGCGCGGGAGCGTGAACTGCCGCGTCCGGCCCGGGGGTTGACGGTGCCGGTTGCCGGCGCCGGTTGCCGACTCCCGTTGCCGGCGCCCCGGGCGTCAGGCCTCCTGCGGCAGGGCGAGGATCCGGGCGAGGCCGAACTCGAAGCGCTCGTCGAAGTCGCCGTCCTCCAGGTGGCGCGCCACCCGGCCCAGCGCCGGGAACGCGCCGCCGGCGAGCGCCTGGGCCAGGGTGTGGGGGCCGTCCTGCGCGGCGAGCGCCTGCTCCTCCTGGGTCAGGCCCAGGGCCAGGTACTGGATGTTCCAGAACGCCCACGCCGCGCCCCGCTCGTCCGCCCCGCCCTCCAGCAGCGCGCCCACGACGGCGTCGGCGAAGCCGAGGGTGGCGGGCTCGGCCGCGTACGTCCCGGCGACGATCAGCGCGCCGTCGCGGTGGGCCAGCAGGGCGCGCCGGTAGCGGCGCGACAGCTCCCGCACCCGTTCGTGCCAGGGCCCGGGCGCGACGTCCAGGTCGATGCCGCCGACGATCGCGTCCGCCATCAGCTCCAGCAGCCGGGCCTTGCTCCCCGCGTGCCACAGCACCGTGTTCATCCGTACGCCCAGGCGCTCGGCGACGCCGCGCAGCGACACCGCGCCCGCGCCCTTGTCGTCGAGCAGGTCGAGGGCCGCGCGCACCACCGTGGCGGTGTCCAGCCGGGTCCGGGAAGCCTCCGGGGCTTGCTTCTTGGTCACTGACCTAGTCTACTGGAACCACCCCACTTGGTCACTGACCAAGAATCTGACGCAGCGCCGAACGGAAGGCACACCCATGCCCCAACACCAGATCGTCATCGCCGGCGCCGGCCCCGTCGGACTCTGGCTCGCCGCCGAACTGCGCCTGCACGGAGCC
>NZ_JAFLNG010000636.1 GCF_017427025.1 Streptomyces sp. FH025 | reverse complement strand
CACCGAGCAGCACCCCGGGCGCCTCCTTCTCGCCCTCGGCCGCGCCGAAGAAGTAGCCCCGGCCCGCCGCGAAGGCACCCCCGGCGGCAGGACGGCCCGACGGCCGTCCTGCCGCCGGGCCGCATCGCCGGGCCGCATCCGGCCGCCCCGCGTCCGGAGGAGCTGAGCCCCGCTAATCCCCCGCCGCGAGCGCCGCCCGGTGGGCGCGCCAGCGGCCGAGCATCCCGTGCAGCTCGTCGATCATGAACTCGAAGAACGCCGCGCTCTCCGCCAGGCGCTCGCCCGCCTCCGTGCCCGGGCCGACGGTCGCCTCGCCCTCCCTCATCACCCGGATCCAGCGCAGCATGAGCTCGTCGCGCCGGGTCAGCGACTCGAACCAGACGTCGTTGAGCACCCGGTAGCGGTCGCGCCGCGAGCCGGGCTCGCGCTCCTTGGCGACCAGCCCGACCTGGATCAGGTAGCGCATCCCGCCGGAGACCGCCGCCGGGCTGATCCTCAGCCGCTCGGAGAGCTCGGCGGAGGTCAGCACGCCGCTCTCCTCGGCCATCAGGCAGGAGAAGATCCGGGACGGCATCCGGCCCATGCCCGCGACCACCAGCTCCGCCGCGAACCGCTCCACGAAGTCCGACACCGCGGCCGCCTCGCCCCGCTGCTCCGGCTCCCGCTCCTCCGGCTCCCGTTCCACCGCACTCCCCTTTCGAGCGGTCATCCGTTGATCACCCGTCCCCTTGATCCGAACTTCACCACCTTCCCAATATTCACGTTTTTCTGAAATTACGCTAGCTTCAGAAGCATGACCAAGGCCATCATCCTGTCCGGTCTGCGCAAGACCTTCGGCCGGACCACCGCGCTGGACGGCCTCGACCTCACCGTCGAGACCGGTGAGGTCCACGGCTTCCTGGGGCCCAACGGCTCCGGGAAGTCCACCACGATCCGGGTGCTCCTCGGCCTGCTGCGCGCCGACGGGGGCAGCGCCCGACTGCTCGGCAAGGACCCGTGGAGAGACGCCGTCGAGCTGCACCGCCGCCTCGCCTACGTCCCCGGCGACGTCGAGCTCTGGCCCAACCTCACCGGCGGCGAGGCCATCGACCTGCTCTCCCGGCTGCGCGGCCGACTCGACCGGCGCCGCCGGGACGAGCTGATCGAACGCTTCGACCTGGACCCGACCAAGAAGGGCCGCAGCTACTCCAAGGGCAACCGGCAGAAGGTCGCCATCGTCGCCGCGCTCGCCTCGGACGCCGAACTGCTGCTGCTGGACGAGCCGACCTCGGGCCTGGACCCGCTGATGGAGGTGGTCTTCCAGGACGTCGTCCACCAGCTCAAGGAGCAGGGCCGCACCGTCCTGCTCTCCAGCCACATCCTGGACGAGGTGGAGAAACTGGGCGACCGGGTCAGCATCATCCGGCAGGGCCGGGTGGTGCAGAGCGGCACCCTCGGCGAACTGCGCCACCTCACCCGCACCACCGTCGAGGCGGAGACCGACCACCCGGTCACCGGGCTGGACACCCTGGACGGCGTGCACGGCCTGCGCACCGACGGCCGGCGCGTCCACTTCGCCGTGGACGGCGCCCGGCTCGACGCCGCCGTACGGAAACTGAGCGAGGCCGGGCTGCGCAGCCTGGTCAGCCACCCTCCCACCCTGGAGGAGCTCATGCTGCGCCACTACGGCGACGAGTTGGCCGCCAACGGTCACCGCCTGGACGACGAGGCCGCGCGATGACACCCCCTGTGACCACCACCGCCGAACGCGCCGTCCGCCGCGGCGGCGCCGACCGCGCCGGGGAGCGCACCACCCTGGCCGGCACCGTCACCCTGCTGCGCTTCGCGCTGCGCCGCGACCGGGTCCGGCTGCCCGTCTGGGTGCTCGGCCTCGGGCTGCTCACCCTGTCCAGCGCCACCAGCGTCCACACCGTCTACCCGACCGCCGCCGACCGCGCCGCGATCGCGCGCGGCTCCGACAACCCGGCGCTGCTCGCCATGTCCGGCCCGGCCCACTACCTGGCCGACTACACCTGGGGCGCCATGCTCGGTCACCGGCTGCTCGGCCTGCTGGCCGTCCTCGCCGGTGTGATGAGCGTTCTGACCGTCACCCGGCACACCCGGGCTGAGGAGGAGGGCGGCCGGGCCGAACTGGTCCGCTCCTCAGCCGTCGGCCGGCACGCCCCGCTCACGGCCGCCCTGGCCACCGCCGCCGTCGCCGACCTCGCGCTCGGCCTGCTGCTGGCCGTCGGCCTGCCGGGCCTCGGCGTCCCCGGCCTGAGCGGCGGCGGTGCACTGCTCTTCGGGGCCGCCACCGCCGCCGGCGGGCTGCTGTTCGCGGCCGTGGCCGCCGTCACCGTCCAGGTCTCCGCTCACGCCCGCACCTCCTCCGGGCTGGCCCTCGCCGTGCTCGGCGCCGCCTACGCGCTGCGCGCCGCCGGGGACGCCGGCGGTGGCGGGCTCTCCTGGGCCTCCCCGATCGGCTGGCTGCAGCGCACCTACCCCTTCGTCGACGACCGCTGGTGGCCGCTGCTGCCCGCGCTCGCGCTGACCGCCGCCACCGCGGCGGCCGGGTTCGGGCTGAGCACCCGTCGCGACCTCGGCGCCGGCCTGCGCGCCGCCCGCCCCGGCCCGGCCACCGGAGGCCCGGCCCTCGGCACCCCGCTCGGCCTGGCACTGCGCCTGCACCGGGGCCTGCTGGGCGGATTCGCGGTGGCGCTGCTGCTGCTCGGCGCGATGTACGGCTCGCTGCTCGGCAACGCCGACTCGATGCTCAAGGACGTCGACCAGATCAAGGAGGCACTGGCCCGGCTCGGCGGCCACTCGCTCGCCGACTCCTTCGCCGCGCTGACGATGCTGGTCGTCGCCGTGGTCGGCGGCGTCTACGCGGTGCTGGCGACGCTGCGCCCGCGCGCCGAGGAGAGCGCCGGGAGGGCCGTTCCGGTGCTGGCCACCGGGGTGTCGCGCTCCCGCTGGCTGGGCGCCCACCTGGTGGCGGCGCTGCTGGGCTCCACCGTCGTGATGCTCGCGGCGGGCGTCGGCTTCGGTCTGGCCGGGGCGCTGTCCACCGGCGACTGGGGCGTGTTCCTGCGGCTGACCGGCGCGGCCCTGGCCTTCACGCCCGCCCTGTGGGTGACGGTGGGCTTCGCCGCCGCCGTGTACGGCTGGCTGCCCCGGGCGATGCCGCTGGCCTGGGCCGTGCCCGCGTACGCCTTCGTGATCGGCTACCTCGGCCCGCTGCTGCAACTCCCCGCGGGCCTGGACCGGCTCTCCCCCTTCGGCCAGGTGCCCCGGCTCCCGGCCGCCGCGATGGACTGGACGCCGCTCGCCGTCCTCACCGTGGTCGCGGCCGCGCTGATCGCGCTCGCGCTGGCCGGCTTCCGGCGCCGGGACGTCGACTGACGCCACGGCGCCGGGGGCCGGGGACCGGGGGGCCGGGCCCGGTCAGAGGTGCTTGACCAGCTCCGGCATCAGGTCCTGGAAGGTCCGCCCGTTGGCCGGCTGGCCGATCGCGGCCATCTGCCAGCCGCCCGGCGTGCGCTGCACCTTGGCCATGATCTGCGCGGTGTACGGGCCGCCACCGGTGAGCGTGTAGCGGGCCAGTTCGACGCCGGTGGTCTCGTCCACCAGCCGGCAGAAGGCCGCCTCGACGTCCTGGAAGGTCTGCCCGGTGAAGGAGTTGACGGTGAACAGGATCTGGTCGACCTCGGCCGCCACCCCGGTCAGGTCGACGGCGATCGACTCGTCGTCGGTCGCGTCACCGGCTCCGCCGACCAGGTTGTCCCCGCTGTGCCGGACGGAGCCGTCGTTGCTGGTGAGGTGCTGGAAGAACACCACGTCCACCGGCCGCCCCTGGGCGAACAGCACCGCCGAGGCGTCCAGGTCGATCTCCTGACCGGAGGCGAGCAGCTTGGCCAGGAAACCCTTGCGCTGCACGGCCTTCCAGCCCAGGCCCATCCGGACCACGCTCAACTGCCCACCGCCCGGCTTCTCCAGGCTGATCTTCTGTCCCTTGGCCAGCGAAACGACCATCGTGCCCTCCTCGTTCCTGCCGCCGCCCGTGCCCGCATCCGTCGCGTGCGGGGAATTCCATGACCACAGAAATCTATGATCATCGGACGGCGTACGTCGAGGACCCCTACCCAGCACGTCCTCCCGCCTCACTTCCGGCGGTGCTCCGCACACCGATGGATTTGCCGGTCGGACGTCTGACGTAGCCGTGAACGGGAGCGGAACGGTCGGGCTGCGCACCGTCTAGGGTCGGCTCGGAGGCGGCCCGGAGCGGAACCGACGCCGCCTCCTCCGTACGCGCCCCGCGCGCACTCCCGTTCCCGGGCCACGCCGACTCACGCTGGGGGGACCACCCATGCCCGAACAGCACGAAGGAACACCGCCCGCCTCCGCCGCCACCACCTCACGCCTCGGCCGCCGCAGGCTCCTCCGGGCCGGCCTCGGCGCGGGCGGCGCGCTCGCCGCCGTCCGTCTGCTGCCCGGCGGCCAGGCCT
>NZ_JAFLNG010000635.1 GCF_017427025.1 Streptomyces sp. FH025 | reverse complement strand
CCCGGGGCCTGGTCCGTCCGGTACCGGCCGGTTTCCGGTTGCTGCTCGTGCACGGGGGTTCCCTACCTTCGACCGGTCACGGCTCCGGCCCACCCGTACCGACGGGCCGATCCGGACACACTAGACGAGCCGAACGGGGGAATCGTTCCGGGTGTGATCCTGGTCATGCACGGGCTATGGAGCGGCAAAGTCCGGGTGGGGGGCGCGTTTCCCGGCGCTCAGTGCGCGGAGCAGGCGTCCCCGTCGGCCGTGCGCCCCTCGAAGGTGGGCGAGGCGTTCGCCGAGGGTGACGCCGCTGTCGCTCGGTCCGGCCCGGGCGTGACCGCGGCCCTGCCCGTGACCGCCGCCGGGCTCCTGACCGCCGCCGGGCTCCTGACCGCCGCCGGGCTCGCGACCGCCCCGGCGGGTGGCGAGGGCTCCGAGCCGGGCGGCCGGACGACGATCGGCCGGTCGTCCCGCAGCGCGGTGAACAGCTCGGCGGTCTGCGGCTGCACGAACTCGTCCCGGTCCGAGTCGTAGCGGTACGGGCGGCGCGGCACCGTCAGGAACACCACGTCCGGCGAGGGGATGCCGCGCAGGTCCTGGGTGAGGTCGTACAGCGCGCCGAGCGAGGACAGCCCGCCGTCCGCCTTCACCGAGGAGGTGGCCGCGTTCAGCACCGGCCACAGCTTGGCCGGGTTCAGCAGCACCCCCTGCGACTGGACCTTGCGGATGAGCGAGGCCAGGAACTGCTGCTGACGGCCCATTCGCTGGGTGTCGCTGCCGTCGCCCAGGCTCTCCCGGGCCCGGACGTAGCCGAGCGCCTGCTCGCCGTGCAGCACCTGACGGCCGACCGTCAGGTCGAGCCTGGCCTCCTTGTCGTGGATCGGCTGCGCCACGCACACCTCGACCCCGCCGATCGCGTCCACCATGGTCTTGAAGCCGCTGAAGTCGAGGATCACGTAGTGGTCGATCCGGATGCCGCTCAGCTGCTCGACGGTGCGGATCGAACAGGCCGGGCCGCCCAGCTCGAAGGCCCAGTTGAACTGCATCAGGGCCGGCCTGCTGCGGGTGCCGTCCGACCGCTCGCAGGCGGGAACGGTGACCATGACGTCACGCGGGACGGAGAGCGCCGTCGCGCGCTTACGGTCGGCGGCCAGGTGCAGCAGGATCGTGGTGTCCGAGCGCTGGGTGCCGGGCTCCCCGCCGTAGGCGGAGTTCGGGCCGGAGCGGTCGTCGCTGCCGATCAGCAGGATGTTCTCGACGCCGCCGGCTCCCGTCGTACGGCTCGGGCGCTCGGCCTCCAGCCGGGCCAGCAGCCGGTCGGTGGCCGAGTCGGTGCGGATGTTGCCGTCCAGCTTGCGGTACGCGACCCAGGCCAGCACCCCGCCGGCGACCAGCAGGAACGCGACGGCGCCGGCGGTGATCATCAGCCACCGCCGGCGCCGGTGCGGGCGTCCGGATCCGCCCGGAGGGGTGCCGTCCGTCGGGGGAGTGTCCGTCGGGGGAGTCTCGTCGGTCGGGGGGTGCTCGGTGTCGTCCTCGGCCATGGCAGGGATCCCTACCCGCCGGGCCCTCGTCGGCGGTCAGCCGAGACGCAGCGTCACCCGTTCGGATTCGACCCGCTTCTCCCACTGCCCCGCGTCCAGGCCCTGCGAGTTGCGGCACAGCACCACCGAGGCGCCGGCCGCCAGCGGGGCGAGCAGGCCGGCCTCCAGGCCCGCCCAGTCGTCGAAGGAGAGGGTGGACAGCACGCGGTCGCCGGGCCCCAGGCCGAGGCGGACGGCGCCCTCCCGGGCCAGCGCGACGGTCTGCTCGCCCGTCAGCTTCAGCGGCAGCCCGTCCACCGTGGTCTCCAGCGCCTGCCCGTCCGGGGCGACGGGGGAGTACGGCGCGAAGCGGTCGCCCTGACCGGGCACCTCGGCGGCGTAGTCGAGGAAGCCGTCCGGGCGTTGCGGGAAGCGGCCGCCGAGCGGGCGCAGCGCGAGCGCGACGCGCTCGCCCTCGCAGGCCTGGGCGGCTTCCAGGCCGTCCGGGCCGCTCACCACGAGGTCGGCGGCGGCCGGGTCGCCGCCCGGCACCGCCGCCACCCCGACCGACCAGCAGGCCAGCAGCCAGACGGCGCTCTGCCAGTGGGCGGGCAGCAGCAGCGCGGCGCGGTCGCCCGGGCCGGCGTTCAGCTCGTCCTGGAGGAGGTTGGCGGTCTTGGCGACCCAGTTGTCGAAGGTCCGGGCGGACAGCTCCACCCGTTCGCCGGTGGCGTCGTCGTAGAAGGTGACCAGCGGGGCCGCGGGATCGACCGAAGGGGTGCCGCCGCGCAGGTATGCGTGCAGCAGCTCGACGGGGGTGCGGGCATCGGCAGCGAAAGGCGCAGTCATGGTGCGCCCCAGCCTACGGCCTTCGAGTGGCAGGCCGGGAGGGGCGGCCGACCGGGCGCTGGGCGGCGTGGCGGGCCGTCCGGTTTGCGGCGACGATCCCCTGTATGCGCCTCTCACTCCCGGCCGTGCTGCTCGCCGGCTGCACCGCCGCCCTGCTCCTCCAACCCCTCGTCACCTCCGCCGCGGCAGCCTCCGCCGCCCCGTCCCCTTCCGCTCGCCGGAGCGCGGCGGGCGGCGGCTCGACCACCTCGTTACCGCTGTCCGCCGGAAACGGCCTCGCGCCGCGCACCACCCGGCCGTTCGAGCTCCTCGGGGTCGGCTGGGACGGGCCGCAGGCCGCGATGGCGGGGGCCACGGTCCGGGTCCGCACCCGGGACGCGGCCACCGGCCGCTGGAGCGACTGGCGCACCCTGGAGGCCGACGCCGAGGACGGCCCCGACCGCGCCCCGCACGGCGCCACCGCCCCGCTGTGGACCGGGCGCAGCGACGGCGTCGCGGTCGAGGTCCGGCCGGGCCCGGCCGGAGCGCCGCCCAGGCTGCGGCTCGAACTGGTCGACCCCGGCCGGGGTGCGGACGCAGGGCCCGCCGTCCGCACCCTGCCCGCAGGCCCCGGCCCTGCGGATCCGGGCCCGACGGATCCCGGCGCGGCCGATCCCGCTCCGGCGGCCGGGCACCGGGCCCCGCGGCCGGCCATCGTCACCCGGGCCGGCTGGGGCGCCGACGAGTCGCTGCGCGAAAGGACCTTCGAGTACACCGGCCAGGTCCGCGCGGTCTTCGTCCACCACACCGCGACCGCCACCGACTACGCCTGCTCCGACGCCCCCAGGGTGATCCGGGCGATCTACCGGTACCACGTCCGGACCAGCGGCTGGCGGGACATCGGCTACAACTTCCTGGTCGACCGCTGCGGCACCGTCTACGAGGGCCGCGCGGGCGGAGTCGCCCAGCCCGTGCACGGAGCCCACACCCTCGGATTCAACGCCGACTCCGCCGGCGTCGCCGCCATCGGCACCTACGTCAACGACGCCCCTCCCCAGGCGATGCTGGACGGCCTCGCCGCCCTCGCCGCGTGGAAGCTCGGCCTCACCGGCCGGCCCGCCGACGGCCGCACCAAGCTCACCTCCGGCTCCGACGCCAGCCGCTACCCCCACGGCACGGTCGTCGACTTCGACGCCGTCTCCGGCCACCGCGACGCCTTCACCACCGAATGCCCCGGCAACGCCCTCTACGCCAAGCTCCCCGCCCTACGCGCCGCGGCGGCCCGCCTGCAGACCCGCTGACGATCCAACTGCCGCACCCCGTAAGACGTTTCACCGTTCGCTCCCGCCCCACGTATCGTTCATATCCCCAGGCGACACAGGAGGCGACGGCGGTGACGGGCGGCGAGGCGGTACGGCGCTGGCGGCCGGGCTTCCCGCTCGACGTGGCCCGGACGCTGCTGCCGCTGCGCCGCGGCCCCGCCGACCCGGCGTACCGCACCACCGGCGACGGCGCCGTCTGGCGGGCCTCCCGCACCCCGGCCGGGATCGGCACCCTGCGGGTGCTCCCGCACCCGGGCGAGGGCGAGGTCGAGGCGGCCGCCTGGGGCCCGGGCGCGCAGTGGCTGCTCGACCGGCTGCCCGCGCTGCTCGGCGCGGAGGACCACCCGGAGGCGCTGGTGCTGCCGCCCGGTCCGCTGCGGGACGTCCAGCGCCGTACCGCCGGGGTGCGGCTGGCCCGCACCGGGCTGGTCCTGGAGTCCCTCGTGCCGGCGATCCTGGAGCAGAAGGTCACCACCGACGAGGCCTACCGCGCCTGGCGCACCCTGCTGCGGGACTTCGGCACCCCGGCGCCCGGCCCGGCCGAGGGCATGCGGGTCGCGCCGTCGGCCCGCGAGTGGGCGATGATCCCGAGCTGGGAGTGGCACCGGGCGGGCGTCGACCCCAAGCGGTCGGCGACGGTGATGCGCGCGGTGCGGCTGGCGCCCCGCCTGGAGGAGGCCTCGGCGATGGGCCACGAGCAGGCCTTCGCCCGGCTGACCGCCGTCCCGGGCATCGGCGTCTGGACGGCCGCCGAGACCCTGCAGCGCAGCAACGGCGACCCGGACGCGGTGTCCGTCGGCGACTTCCACCTCCCCAACCTGGTCGGCTGG
>NZ_JAFLNG010000634.1 GCF_017427025.1 Streptomyces sp. FH025 | reverse complement strand
GGAATTGAACCCTTCGGGCGGTTTTCCCGTTGTGGCCCGATAGTACGCTCTCGAACGTCGGCTCCGGAGCTCTACCGCTCCGTCCCGCCCCTGCTCCGGGCGCCCGTCGGGGGTTAGGCTCCGGAGTTGATCGAACAAACGCGTGCGAGGAGGGCCCTGAGACATGAGCGGCACCGTGGTGGCAGTCAGCAGCAATCCCGAGTACTCCTTCAGCAAGCCGAACCGGGAGGGCATCACCCTGCTCACCGGCCTGGGCGTGGAGGGCGACGTGCACGCGGGGGTGACGGTCAGGCACCGCTCGCGCGTCGCCCAGGATCCGACCCAGCCCAACCTGCGCCAGGTGCACCTGATCCACCGGGAGCTGTTCACCGAACTGGCCGAGTCCGGCTTCGAGGTGGCGCCCGGCGCGCTCGGCGAGAACATCACCACCGAGGGTGTCGACCTGCTCGGCCTGCCGGTCGGCGCGGTGCTGCGGATCGGCCCGGAGGCGGAGGTGGAGATCACCGGCCTGCGCAACCCGTGCGCGCAGATCGACGGCTACCGGACGGGGCTGCTGAAGCAGGTCGTCGGGCGCGCGGAGGACGGGACGATCGTGCGCCGCGCCGGGATCATGGGCGTCGTCCGGGCGGGCGGGCCGGTCCGACCCGGGGACGCGATCGAGGTCGAGCTGCCGGAGGGGCCGCACCGGCCGCTCGACCGGGTGTGACGCGTCCCCTGGGGTACCCCCGCCCCGTATGCGCTCCCGGCGTCGTTCGTCGGCCGGGTCAGGAGCGGACGAGGCGGGCGATGGCCTGGTTGGCCTCGCGGATCTTGGCGCCGGCCTCCTGGCCGCCCTCGGCGATGGCATCGCGGACGCAGCACTCGATGTGCTCGTCGAGGAGTTGGAGCGCGAAGGACTGGAGCGCGCGGCTGGCGGCGGAGACCTGGGTGAGGACGTCGATGCAGTAGGTGTCCTGCTCGACCATGCGCTGCAGGCCGCGGATCTGGCCCTCGACGCGGCGGAGCCGCTTGAGGAAGTCGTCCTTGTGGGAGCTGTAGCTGGCCATGGCCGTCTCCGGTTCCTGTGCGGTGAGGAGTGCTCTCACTTTACCGGGGGAGCGGTGGAAGGAGTCGGCCCGGACGCACGGTGAAGTGCGCCCGGGCCGACGGGTGTTCAGCTCGGAGCGGGTGTCAGAGGCGCCCGGCCAGCACGTAGCCGGCCTCCTCGACCGCGGCGGCGACGGCGGCGTCGGTGAGCGCCTCGGTGCTGTCGACGGTGACCTCGCCGCTGCCCAGGTCGACCGCTACCTCGGTGACGCCGCTGACCTTCTTCAGCTCGGCGGTCACCGAGGAGACGCAGTGGCCGCAGGTCATGCCGGTCACGTGGAACACCGCGCGCTGGGCGGAGGTGGCGGCGGGGGCCTCGGCGGAGCCGGTGCCGCACGAGCCGCAGCAGGAGGAGCCCTCGGTGGAGGACGACTCGACGGTGAGGGTGGTCTCGCTCATGGTGTGCTCCTGTCGTCGGTGCGGGCGCCTCCCGGAGTGGTCCGGGCGGCCGCTTCAGTTGCGAACATACCATACCCCCCTAGGGTAATGAGAAGGGTCGAGGGAGGTCGTCGAGGTCGACGTCGGAGTGTGGCCTTCACGGCAGTTGACCATGTGTCAGGCCAGGTCGCCGATCGCCCGCGTCAGAGGTCGGGGGCGGCGCGCCATGCTTCCTGAATACCCTGTACGGGTATATGGTGACCGGCGCTCACCGGAGTCACGCTCTGCGGAAGGCGGACCACCATGCACGCGATCCTGCACGCGCTGTCCATCGCCGGATCGATGACCTGGGAGATCACCTGGGCCCTGATCCTCGGCTTCCTGCTCTCCGCCGTCGTCCAGGCCGTGGTCCGCAAGTCGACCGTGGTCCGGCTGCTCGGCGACGACCGCCCACGTACCCTCGCCGTCGCCTCGCTCCTCGGCGCGGCCTCCTCCTCCTGCTCCTACGCGGCCGTCGCCCTCGCCCGCTCGCTGTTCCGCAAGGGGGCGAACTTCACCGCGGCGATGGCCTTCGAGATCGCCTCGACCAACCTGGTGGTCGAACTCGGCGTCATCCTGGCCCTGTTGCTGGGTTGGCAGTTCACCGCGGCCGAGTTCGTCGGCGGGCCGGTGATGATCCTGCTGCTCGCCCTGCTGTTCCGGCTGCTGCTGCGCGAGCGGCTGCTCCGGGAGGCCCGTGAGCAGGCCGAGTTCGGGCGAGCGGGCTCGATGGAGGGGCACGCGGCGATGGACATGTCGGTGCCGGGGGAGGGTTCCTTCGCCCGCCGGCTGCTCTCCCGGCAGGGCATCACCGCCGTCTCGCACGTCTTCGTGATGGAGTGGGCGGCGATCATCAAGGACCTGGTGCTCGGCCTGCTCATCGCCGGCGCGATCGCCGCCTGGGTGCCCGACTCCTTCTGGCAGGCCTTCTTCTTCGCCGACCACCCGCTGGCCGGCAAGCTGTGGGGCCCGCTGATCGGGCCGCTGGTGGCGATCGCGTCCTTCGTCTGCTCGATCGGCAACGTGCCCCTCGCGGTCGTCCTGTGGAAGGGCGGCATCAGCTTCGGCGGGGTGGTCGCGTTCATCTTCGCGGACCTGCTGATCCTGCCGATCCTGAACATCTACCGGAAGTACTACGGCGCCCGGATGGCCCTCTTCCTGCTCGCCACCTTCTACACGGCGATGGTGCTGGCCGGCTACGTCGTGGAGTTCCTCTTCGGCGGCCTCGGCCTGGTCCCGAACCAGCGGCAGGCCGAGATCCCGATGTCGGGCGTGGAGTGGAACTACACCACCTGGCTCAACATCGCCTTCCTCCTCCTGGCCGCCGCCCTCCTCGCCCGCTTCCTCCGGACCGGCGGCGCCCCCATGCTCCGCACCATGGGCGGCTCCCCGGACCCCGCGCCCCACGACCACCACGACCACCACTGACGCTCGCCCCGATTCGACTGCTGACGGAAGGTGCCGGGCGATCCTCACGGGATCGCCCGGCACCTTCCGTATATGCGGGTGCTGCCCGGTGTGGGGATCGCTGCTCGGAAAGTACCTGCCGGGGGTATGGCTCGGGGCTTGCTCTCGATACCCCATGGGGGTATAAATGAACCCGGCGCTGCACGATACCCCCACAGGGTATGAGGCCGGGCCGGTACGACGAAGCGAGACGACGTCACGAGGAGCAACGATGACTACGCAGGCAGCCGCCTCCGCGGAGGTGGAACTCTCGATCGGCGGAATGACGTGCGCCTCGTGCGCGGCCCGCATCGAGAAGAAGCTCAACCGGATGGACGGCGTCTCGGCCAGCGTCAACTACGCCACCGAGAAGGCGAAGGTCACCTTCGGGGGCGAGGTCGAGGTGGCCGACCTGATCGCCACCGTCGAGGCCACCGGCTACACCGCCGCGCTGCCCAAGCCCCCGGTCGTCGAAGGCCCCGCCGCCGAGCAGGCCGAGCATGCCGGGCCGGCCGACGAACTGGCCCCGCTGCGCCAGCGGCTGATCACCGCGCTGGCCCTCGCCGTCCCCGTGATCGCGATGGCGATGGTCCCCGCGCTGCAGTTCGACAACTGGCAGTGGCTGTCGCTGACCCTCGCCGCCCCGGTGGTCACCTACGCCGCCTGGCCGTTCCACAAGGCCGCGTTCACCAACGCCCGGCACGGCGCGGCCACCATGGACACCCTGGTCTCGCTCGGTACCGGCGCCGCGTTCCTGTGGTCGCTGTGGGCGCTGTTCTTCGGCGACGCCGGGATGCCGGGCATGCGGCACGGCTTCGAGCTCACCATCGCCCGCAGCGACGGCGCCTCCAACATCTACCTGGAGGCGGCGGCCGGCGTCACCGCCTTCATCCTGGCCGGGCGCTACTTCGAGGCCCGTTCCAAGCGCACCGCCGGCGCCGCCCTCAAGGCGCTGCTGGAGCTGGGCGCCAAGGACGTGACGGTGCTGCGCGGAGGAGCCGAGGTCCGCGTCCCGATCGCCGAACTCACGGTGGGGATGCGCTTCGTGGTCCGGCCGGGGGAGAAGATCGCCACCGACGGCGTGGTGGTCGAGGGCGCCTCGGCGGTGGACGCATCGATGCTGACCGGCGAGTCCGTGCCGGTCGAGGTCGGGGTCGGCGACGCCGTCACCGGTGCCACCGTCAACGCCGGCGGCCGGCTGGTCGTCGAGGCCGCCCGGGTCGGCGCGGACACCCAGCTCGCCCGGATGGCCAAGCTGGTCGAGGACGCGCAGAACGGCAAGGCCGCCGCGCAGCGCCTCGCGGACCGGATCTCCGCGGTCTTCGTGCCGATCGTGATCACCCTGGCGGTGGCCACCCTCGGCTACTGGCTGGGCACCGGCGAGGGCTGGACGGCCGCCTTCACCGCCGCCGTCGCCGTCCTGATCATCGCCTGCCCGTGCGCCCTCGGCCTGGCCACCCCGACCGCGCTCATGGTCGGCACCGGCCGCGGCGCCCAGCTCGGCATCCTGATCAAGGGCCCGGAGGTGCTGGAGACCACCCGC
>NZ_JAFLNG010000633.1 GCF_017427025.1 Streptomyces sp. FH025 | reverse complement strand
ACGGCCGCCCCGCCCGCCCCGACCGAGGCCGGACCGCTGCGGATCCACGACATCCACGGCACCACCCGGATATCCCCGCAGGCCGGAAAGCCCGTCACCGGCGTGCCCGGGATCGTCACCGGCCTGCGCGCGTACGGCAGTTCCAAGGGCTTCTGGATGCAGGACCCGAACGCGGACGCCAACCCGGCCACCAGCGAGGGCATCTTCGTCTACACCGGCGCGAACCCGACCGTGAAGGTCGGCGACTCGGTGCTGGTGAGCGGCAAGGTCACCGAGTACTACCCGAACTACGCCGGCGGCTCGCAGTCCGTCACCGAACTCACCGGCCCCGCCGTCACCGTGCTGTCCTCGGGCAACCCGCTGCCCGCCCCGGTCGTCGTGGACACCCGCAACATCCCCGGCCACTACGCCCCGCCGGCCGGCCCGGACGGCACCATCTCCTCGGTGCCGCTCGACCCGGAGAAGTACACCCTGGACTTCTACGCCTCCCTGGAGGGCATGCTGGTCCAGGTCAAGGACGTCCGGGTGGTGCAGGCCACCGACAAGTACAACGAGCTGTGGGTCGCCGCCGACCGGCAGGACCAGCGCAGCAAGCGCGGCGGCCTGCTGTACGAGTCGTACAAGGAGCCCAACGTCGGCCGCCTGATGGTGCAGCAGCAGGCGCCGGTCTCCCAGCAGCCCTTCCCGGTGGCCAACGTCGGCGACGAGCTGACCGGCACCACCACCGGCCCGCTGGACTACAACCAGTTCGGCGGCTACACCATCGTGGCCGGCACCATGGGCACGCTGAAGGACAACCACCTCCAGCGCGAGGTCACCCCCCAGGCGTCCGACCGCGAACTCACCATCGCCACCTACAACGTGGAGAACCTGGCCGCCACCAACCCGGACGCCAAGTTCGCCCAGCTCGCCCAGGGCATCGTCACCAACCTGCGTTCGCCCGACATCGTCGCCCTGGAGGAGATCCAGGACAACAACGGCGCCAAGAACGACGGCACGGTGGACGCGAGCCAGACCGTCGCCAAGTTCCTCGCCGCGATCAAGGCGGCCGGCGGCCCGGCCTACGACTGGCGCTCGGTCGACCCGCAGGACGGCAAGGACGGCGGCGAGCCCGGCGGCAACATCCGCCAGGTCTTCCTGTACAACCCGCAGCGGGTCTCCTTCACCGA
The DNA here is from genome assembly GCF_017427025.1 of Streptomyces sp. FH025. GTDB lineage: Bacteria > Actinomycetota > Actinomycetes > Streptomycetales > Streptomycetaceae > Kitasatospora. The sequence goes on along the minus strand of NZ_JAFLNG010000633.1, from coordinate 3,333 downwards.
CATCCCCGGCGGCGACGCCGCCACCGCCGTCGGTGTGGCCGGCACCGGGGCCGCCGCCGCGCTCACCGCCTCGCCCGGCCGGATCGAGCCGAACGACGAGGCGTGGACCAACAGCCGCAAGCCGCTGGTCGGCCAGTTCTCCTTCCGCGGCCAGAAGGTCTTCGTGATCGCCAACCACTTCAACAGCAAGGGCGGCGACCAGGGCATCGACAGCCGCTTCCAGGCCCCGACCCGCAGCTCCGAGGTGCAGCGGACCAAGCAGGCCACCGTCGAGCAGTCCTTCGTCGCCAAGCTGCTGGCCGCCGACAAGCAGGCGAGGATCGTCTCCGTCGGCGACTTCAACGACTACCAGTTCTCGCCCGCGCTCGCCACGCTCACCAAGGGCGGCGTGCTGCGCGACCTGGTGAACGAACTGCCCGAGACCGAGCAGTACTCGTACGTCTACCAGGGCAACTCGCAGGTGCTCGACCACATCCTGGTCAGCCCCGAGGTCGGCTACGCCAAGTACGACATCGTGCACATCAACGCCGAGTTCGCCCAGCAGGCCAGCGACCACGACCCGCAGGTGGTCCGCATCAAGCCGTGACCCGACCTGCGGCTATCCTGCCTCCGCCGCCGGTGACCGCCGGCGGCGGAGGCGGATCACCGGACGGGGGCGGACGTGGCGTACCGCATCGAGCGGATCGGGCGCGAGGACTGGCAGCGGCTGCGGAAGGTGCGGCTGGCCCAACTCCTCGACGCCCCCATGGCGTTCGGCGAACCCTACGAGTACGCGCTGCAGCAGCGCGAGGGCAACTGGCGGGCCCGGACGGACTGGGTGAACGAGCCCGACAAGATCGGGCTGGTCGCGGTGGACGACACCGACGAGTGGGTCGGCACCATGCTGTCGATCCCGAACGGGGAACACCCCGGGGCCGTCGACCTGATCGGCGTCTGGGTGGACCCGGCGCACCGCGGCCGCGCACTCGGCGTCGCCGACGCCCTGCTGGACGCCGTCCTCGCCTGGGCCCGCGTCCGGGGCGCCGGGCGGATGCTGCTCGGGGTGCACGAGGAGAACCACCGCGCCGCCGCCTTCTACCGGCGGCGCGGCTTCTCGTACACGGGCGGCGAGACGCCGTACGTGCTGGACCGGGAGGCCCGGATCCTGGAGATGGCCCTCCCGCTGGATCGAACTCCGTCCGGGAGGGCCGTCAGGGGCGCTCAGCCCACGTAGTCGGCCAGGTGCTCGCCGGTCAGCGTCGAGCGGGCCGCGACCAGCTCGGCCGGGGTTCCCTCGAAGACCACCCGGCCGCCGTCGTGGCCGGCGCCCGGGCCGAGGTCGATGATCCAGTCCGCGTGCGCCATGACCGCCAGGTGGTGCTCGATCACGATCACCGACTTGCCGGAGTCCACCAGGCGGTCCAGCAGCCCGAGCAGCTGCTCCACGTCCGCCAGGTGCAGACCGGTGGTCGGCTCGTCCAGGACGTAGATCCCGCCCTTGTCCGCCATGTGAGTGGCCAGCTTGAGCCGCTGGCGCTCGCCGCCGGACAGCGTGGTGAGCGGCTGGCCGAGGCTCACGTAGCCGAGTCCGACATCCGAGAGCCGCTGCAGGATCCGGTGCGCGGCGGGCAGCTTCGCCTCGCCGGCGCCGAAGAACTCCTCCGCCTCGGCCACCGGCATCGCGAGCACCTCGCTGATGTCCCGGCCCCCGAGCCGGTACTCCAGCACCGCGGCCTGGTAGCGCCGGCCCTCGCAGTCCTCGCAGGTGGAGGCCACCCCGGCCATCATCGCCAGATCGGTGAAGACCACGCCCGCGCCGTTGCAGGTCGGGCAGGCGCCCTCGGAGTTGGCGCTGAACAGGGCCGGCTTCACCCCGTTGGCCTTGGCGAAGGCCTTGCGGATCGGGTCGAGCAGGCCGGTGTAGGTGGCCGGGTTGCTGCGCCGGGAGCCCTTGATCGCGCCCTGGTCGACGTACACCACGCCCTCCTCTCCCGGAAGCGAGCCGTGGATCAGCGAGCTCTTGCCCGAGCCCGCGACGCCGGTGACCACGGTGAGCACCCCGAGCGGCACGTCCACGTCCACGTCCCGCAGGTTGTGGGTGTTCGCCCCGCGGACCGCCAGCTTCCCGGTCGGCTTGCGGACGCTCTCCCGCAGCGCCGTGCGGTCGGCCAGGTGCCGGCCGGTGACGGTGCCGCTGGCGCGCAGCCCCTCCACGCCGCCCTCGAAGCAGACCGCGCCGCCCGCCGTACCGGCCCCCGGGCCGAGGTCCACCACGTGGTCGGCGATCGCGATGGTCTGCGGCTTGTGCTCCACCACCAGCACCGTGTTGCCCTTGTCCCGCAGCCGCAGCAGCAGGTCGTTCATCCGGCTGATGTCGTGCGGGTGCAGACCGGTGGTGGGCTCGTCGAAGACGTACGTGGTGTCGGTGAGCGAGGAGCCGAGGTGGCGGATCATCTTGACGCGCTGCGCCTCGCCGCCGGAGAGGGTGCCGGAGGGGCGGTCGAGCGAGAGGTAGCCGAGGCCGATCTCGACGAAGGAGTCCAGGACCTGCCGCAGCGCGGTGAGCAGCGGCGTGACCGAGGGCTCGTCCAGGTCGCGGACCCAGTCGGCGAGGTCGCTGATCTGCATCGCGCAGGCGTCGGCGATGCTGATGCCCGCGATCTTCGAGGAGCGGGCGGCCTCGCTGAGCCGGGTGCCCTCGCACTCGGGGCAGGTGGTGAAGGCGACGGCGCGCTCCACGAAGGCCCGGATGTGCGGCTGCAGCGCCTCCTTGTCCTTGGACAGCATCGACTTCTGGATCTTGGGGATCAGGCCCTCGTAGGTGAGGTTGACGCCGTTGACCTTGACCTTGGTCGGCTCCCGGTACAGGAAGTCCTGGAGTTCCTTCTCGGTGTACTCGCGGATCGGCTTGTCCGGGTCGAGGAAGCCGGAGTTGGCGTACACACCGACCGTCCACCAGCTGTCCGGCTTCCAGCCGGGGATGGTGATGGCGCCCTCGGAGAGCGACCTGGAAGCGTCGTAGAGCTGGGTGAGGTCGATGTCGGAGACGCTGCCCCGGCCCTCGCAGCGCGGGCACATGCCGCCGGTGATGCTGAAGCTGCGCCGCTCCTTGACCGTCCTGCCGCCGCGCTCGACGGTCACGGCGCCGGCGCCGCTGATCGAGGGGACGTTGAAGGAGAAGGCCTTGGGGGAGCCGATGTGCGGCGTGCCGAGCCGGCTGAACAGGACGCGCAGCATCGCGTTGGCGTCGGTGGCGGTGCCGACGGTGGAGCGCGGGTCGGCGCCCATTCGCTGCTGGTCGACGATGATCGCGGTGGTGAGGCCCTCCAGGACGTCCACCTCGGGGCGGGCGAG
>NZ_JAFLNG010000632.1 GCF_017427025.1 Streptomyces sp. FH025 | reverse complement strand
GTTCTCGACGGAGGGGGAACGGCGTCCGCTGGCGGCCGCGGTGGACCACGCGGCGTACCGGATCGTGCAGGAGGCGCTCACCAACGCGCACAAGCACGCCCCCGGCGCGCCGATCGCGGTCGCGCTCCGGTACGAACCGGACGCGCTGGTGGTCGAGGTGACCAACCCGCGCGCGCCGGAGCTCGTCGGCGCGCGCGCCGACGCGGGCCAGGCCGTGAGTGGTGGTCAGGGGCTGACCGGCCTGCGGGAGCGCGCCCGGCTGGTCGGCGGCATGGTGCACGCCGGGCCGACGCCCGAGCTGGGCTTCCGGCTCGCGGCCGTGCTGCCGTACGAGGGGGAGGAGCAGGACGGCGCGGTGGCCGGGCTCGACGACTGGGCGCTGGACGGCCTGTCGCCCGTCGACGAGGTGGACGGCGGGCGGCGCAGCCCGGCGATCGGCTGTGCGCTCGGGGTGGGCGCGGTCGCGCTGACCGTGCTGGGCCTGCTGGTCTGGGGCGTGGTCGCGTTCGTCCGGGGCACCGATGACGCGACGGTGCAGAAGGCGGTGTTCGACCGGATCGAGGTCGGCACCGCGGAGTCCGAGGTGCTGCGCACGCTGCCGCGCGGCAGTGACTTCTTCACCGACAGCTACAAGGGCACCGGTCCCGAGGTGCCGGTGGGCGCGGACTGCCGCTGGTTCGTCCTGAACGGCGAGGGCGGCACGGCCTGGGACGAGGAGCACGTGGCGCGGTTCTGCTTCAAGGAGGGCGTGCTGGTGGACAAGCAGGAGTACGTCTCCAAGAGCTGAGCGCCCGCGTGCTCCCCGACGGGGCGGTTCGGACCGGGCCCGGCGGGATGTGAGGATGGTGTCGCAGCCGACGTGCCGTCCGAGGGGAATGACCAGCAGTGATCCGAGTCCTCGTCGCCGACGACGAGCCGCTCATCCGGGCCGGGATCAGGATGATCCTGGGCTCGGCCGACGACATCGAGGTGGTCGCCGAGGCCGCCGACGGCCGGGAGGCACTGGAGCTGGCCCGGGCGCACCGGGTGGACGTGGTGCTGCTGGACATCCAGATGCCGGTGATGGACGGGCTGACGGCGCTCGGGGAGCTGGCGAGGGTCGCGCCCGGCGCGCGGGCGATCATCCTCACCACCTTCGGGGAGCGCGAGAACGTCCTGCGCGCCGTGACCGAGGGCGGCGCCGGATTCCTGCTCAAGGACACCGCGCCGAACGAGCTGATCCAGGCCGTACGGGCGGCGGCCAGCGGGCACGCCTTCCTCTCCCCGGCCGCCACCCGGCACATCGTCGACTCGCTGGCCGCCGGGCGCACCTCCTCGGCGGCCGCCCGCAGCGCGGCGGCCCGGCGCCGGCTGGAGGTGCTCACCGCGCGCGAGCTGGAGGTGCTGGCGCTGCTCGGTGAGGGCCTGTCCAACGCGGACGCGGGGGCGCGGATCCACATGAGCGAGGCGACCGTGAAGACGTACGTCAGCCGGATCCTGGCCAAGCTGGGCTGCGAGAACCGGGTGCAGGCGGCCCTGCTGGCGCGGGACGCGGAGCTCGACGGGCGCGACTGAGCGCGATCACTTCGTAGCGGAGAGTGTCGAGCGTGATGGATCCCACTCGGCGGCCGTGCGGAATCGGGAACTCCGGTTGTAGTGGTGACGGTGCGTCAGTGCGGGGTCGCGGTGGGTGGATGGTGTGCGGCGCTTCGCGAATGGATAAGTGTGAGCGCAAGCACGGAGATTGATCATTTGATCTAGAAAATGTGGTCAAACTAGGTCAATTCAGGCACACTTTCTTGATCGATACCGCCGGTAACAGTCAACTGACCTGCGGTGTCGAAGAATTGCTTGCTGAGCCTCCGTCATGCCCCTAGCTTCTTTTGCGGCGCAACGAGCGCCACCCGGGTTCACCCCGATGCACGGCCCGCCGACTGACCCCCGGCGCGAGGGCCGTGCCCGCCGACGAGGCCGGCTCGAACAGGCCGTCGGCGCGCGGAGGTGACCGGGGCGGCACGGCACGTCCGACACGTGCGCGGCCGCCCGTCGAGTGCGGTGAGTGCGACGACCGGCCCATGTCCCGGGCCTGGTTCCGCCTGCCCGCCCGGGGCTTGTCGAGAGGACTTGTATGAATCCCCGTCACGAGACCACCGCTGCCACCACCTCCCCCGCCACCAAGCGCAACCGCGTGCGGATGGCGGTCGTCGCGGGCGCCGCCGTCGCGGCCCTGCCGGTGGCAGGCCTCGTCACGGCCACCTCGGCCTCCGCCGCGACCACCTCCGCCTGGGACGCCGTCGCCCAGTGCGAGAGCGGCGGCAACTGGAGCACCAGCACCGGCAACGGCTACCACGGTGGACTCCAGTTCTCCCCGTCCACCTGGAGGGCGTACGGCGGCACCGCGTACGCTCCCCAGGCCAACCAGGCGACCAAGGCGCAGCAGATCGCCGTCGCCGAGAAGGTGCTCGCCTCGCAGGGGCCGGGCGCCTGGCCCGTCTGCTCCCGGAAGGCGGGCCTGACCAAGGGCGGTGCCCCGGCCGTCGTCGACACCTCGGCGGGCTCCGGCTCGGCGACGACGTCCAAGCGGGCCGCGAAGCCCGCCGCGAAGAGCACCCAGCAGGCCGCGCCCAAGGCGAAGCCGCAGGCCCCGAAGGCGCCGCAGGGCCAGCCTTCGGCCAAGCCGGCCCAGTCGGCGCCGGTCGCGCCGAAGAACACGGCCGCCGGCGGCTACACCGTCAAGAGCGGCGACACCCTGAGCGGGATCGCGGCCAAGTTCGGCACCAGCACCGACAGCCTCTACCAGAAGAACGTGCGCACCATCGGCGGCGACCCGGACCTGATCTTCCCGGGCCAGACCCTGACCGTCTGACGCGGTACCGCACCGACCCGGCCGAGCGGCCGCGCCCCCCAGACCCAGGGGCGCCCGCTCGGCGCGGCGCGTTCGCCTCCCGGGTTCGAGTGCCGGGCGCGCCGGCACCTGTTGCTCCTGGACGGCGGGCGGGAGGTCGAGCTGCCCTTCGCGTACGCCGGCGCCGACCCGGCGGCCGGGCCGAACTGCACCGGGCGGCCGGCGGTCGGCTCGTACGGCCGGGGGCGCGCGGGGTTGTAGTTGAAGGTTGAACGCAACGTCCGAATACCGCCGGAGATGCCAAGGCCGCCGGAGCAGGATCGACTCGTACCCGAGAGCGGAACACCGACCGGACCACCGGTCGGGCCGTGACCGGAACACCCGGAACGAGGAGATCTACGACCATGACGATGAACGGTGCGACGGCACTCGACGGCAAGGTGGCCCTGGTGACCGGCGGCAGCCGGGGGATCGGTGCGGCGGTCGCGCTGCGGCTGGCCGAGGACGGCGCCGACGTGGTGCTGACCTACCAGGGCTCGGCCGAGCGGGCCGAGGAGGTGGTCGCGAAGATCACCGCGATGGGGCGCAGCGGCTGGGCCGTCCGTGCGGACAGCACCGACCCGGAGGCCGTGCGCGCCGCCGTGGCGGCCGTCGCCGAGCGGTTCGGGCGGCTGGACATCCTGGTGAACAACGCGGGCGTCGGCGCCGTCGGGCCGATCGAGGAGGTCGCGCTCGACGAGGTCGACCGGGTGCTGGAGGTGAACGTCCGCGCGCCCCTGCTCTACGTGCAGGCCGCCGCGCCGCACCTGGCCGAAGGCGGGCGGATCGTGAGCATCGGCAGCTGCATCGCCCTGCGCGTCGCCTTCTCCGGCGCCGCGCTCTACGCGACCAGCAAGGCCGCGCTGATCGGCCTGACCAAGGGGCTGGCCCGGGAGCTCGGCCCGCGCGGGATCACCGTCAACCTGGTGCACCCCGGCCCGATCGACACGGACATGAACCCCGGCGACGGCCCGTCCGCCGACCTCCAGCGCGGCTTCACCGCGCTCGGCCGCTACGGCACGGCGGAGGAGGTCGCGGCCGCCGTCTCGTACCTGGTCGGCGAGGGCGGCCGGTACGTCACGGGCGCGGAGCTGTCGGTGGACGGCGGGTTCGCGGTCTGACCTCAGGTGAGGGGCCTGTCTTCGAACTCCCGCAGGCGGGAGTTCGAAGACAGGCCCCAGGGGGCGCGGTGTCGTGCCGGGCGGCCGTGGGCGGCGGTGCTTACGATCGCCCGGCACGGCCCGTGCTCCCCGACCGAGAGGTGTGCCATGACCGCAGCGGACGACCCGATCGACCTGCTCGCCCGCGCCCTCGCGCAGACCGCGGGGCTGATCGATGGCACCGGTGTCGAACTGGCCTGGCACCCGACCCCCTGCCGCTCCTGGGACGTCGGCGACCTGATCAGCCACCTCCTGTTCGACCTGCGGCAGTTCACCGTCCGGGCGCGGGGCGGACAGCCGGACTGGTCGCAGCCCTTCGAGCGGGTGGAGGAGGACTGGCTGCACGCCTTCGAGGCAGGGTCGGAGCGGCTCGTCGAGGCCTGGCGCGCGGCCGGCGACCTCACCGGCACCATCGAAGTCCCCGGTGCCGGCACCCTCCCGGCCCGCTTCCCGGTGGACCAGCAGATCGCCGAATTCGCCGTC
>NZ_JAFLNG010000631.1 GCF_017427025.1 Streptomyces sp. FH025 | reverse complement strand
GGCACGCCGCCCGGCCAGCGCGGCCGCCCCGGCCGGGCGTTCCCCGGCGGGCCCGCCGACACCGCCCGGGTCTTCGGCACACCCGCCGAGGGCAGCCTGCTCGACATGCTCAAGGTCGCCATCGCGATCCTGGACACCGCGGGCCGGGTGGTGCTCTGGAGTCCGGCCGCCGAGGAACTGCTCGGCTGGCCGAGCGAGCTGCTGGTCGGCCGCCGGATCGACGAGCTGATCCCCGACCAGGAGCAGGTCGTCCGGATCCGGGCCGCGATCCAGGGCACCCTGCGGCACGGCCGCTGGGCCGGGTACGCCGAGCTGCGCGACCGGGACGGCCTGCCGGTCGCCGTGGACGCCCGGATCTCCCTCCTGGTGGACGGCGACGGCACCCCGTTCCTGCAGATCAACATGGCCGAGGCGGGCGCCGTCGGCGCCGTCGAGCGCGACCTCGCGGTGCGCGACGCGCTGTTCGAGCAGTCCCCGCTGGGCATCGCCATCATGGACACCGACCTGCGCTACACCGCCGTCAACCAGACCCTGGCCGAGATGAACGGCGTCGCCCTGGAGGACCACGTCGGCCGCACCACCGGCGAGACCCTGCCCGAGCGGGCCGCCGACGAGATCACCGCGATCCAGCGCCAGGTGCTGGCCACCGGTGAGCCGGTCATCGACGTCACCCTCGCCTCCCCGGTCACCACCCGGGCCGGTTACCGCTCGATCTCCTACAGCCGGATGACCGACCGCTCCGGCCGGGTGCTCGGCATCTCCGGCACCGTGATGGACGTGACCGAGCGCTACCGGGCCGTCGCCAAGGTCGAGCACGCCCGGCGCCGGCTCTCGCTGCTCAACGAGTTCGGCTCCCGCGTCGGCGACCTGCTCGACGCCTCCCGGATCGCCCAGGAGCTCGCCAGCGCCGTCGTCCCCCGGCTCACCGACCACTCGGCGGTGATCCTGCTCCAGGCCGTCGCGCACGGCGACGACCTGCCCCGGCACGGCCACGACCGGCGCACCTCGCTGCTCCAGCTCGGCACCGCCTCCGTCCAGGACGGCCCCGAGGTCGAGGTGATGCTGCGGCGCGGCGCCCGGATCACCTTCGCCGAGGACTCCGCCTGCGGCCGGGTGCTGCGCACCGGCGTGCCCGAGCTGCTCTCCGGCTCCGACCAGCTGGACGACGTGACCTACCCGGGCGACCCCAAGATGCAGGCCGCCCACGACCTCGGCGTGCACTCGATGCTGGTCGTCCCGCTGCGGGCCCGCGGCATCGTGATCGGGCTGCTGCTGGTCAGCCGGGCCGGCTACCGCGAGGGCTTCGACCGGGACGACCTCGCCTTCACCGTCGAACTCGCCGACCGGGCCGGCAGCTCGCTGGACAACGCCCGCCTCTACGCCCGCGAGCGCACCGCCGCGCTCACCCTCCAGCGCACCCTGCTCCCGCAGCAGGTCCCGCAGCCCACCGGCGTCGAGGTCGCCTACCGCTACGTGCCCGGCAGCAGCGGCACCGAGGTCGGCGGCGACTGGTTCGACGTCATCCCGCTGCCCGGCGACCGCACCGCGCTGGTGGTCGGCGACGTGATGGGCCACGGCCTGCGGGCCGCCGCCACCATGGGCCGGCTGCGCACCGCCGTACGGGTGCTGGCCGCCCTGGACCTGCCGCCGGACGTCCTGCTGAGGCACGTACACGAGCTGGCCGACGACCTCGCCCAGGGGCCGGACGAGGCGCTGCTCGCCACCTGCGTCTACGCCGTCTTCGACCCGGACACCGCGAAGCTGACCGTCGCCAAGGCCGGGCACATCCCGCCGGTGCTGGTGGTGCCGGGCGAGGAGAGCGCGGAGCCGACCCGCACCGGCGGCCCGCTGCCCGGCGGCGCCGGACGGATCCTCGACCTGCCCTCCGGCGCGCCGCTCGGTGTCGGCGGAGTCCCGTTCGAATCCGTCGAACTGAAGATCCCCGAGGGCAGCCTGCTCGCGCTCTGCACGGACGGTCTGGTGGAGTCCCGCGACAAGGACCTCGACGTCGGCCTCGACCGGCTGATCACCGTGCTCCAGGAGCCGTACCCGTCCATCCAGGCCGCCTGCGAGGCGGTGCTCGACACCATGGAGCAGGGGCGCGAGCCGGACGACGTCGCGCTGCTGCTGGCCCGGCTCGGGCACGGCCAGGCCGGCACCCCGACGGCCGGCTGGACCCTGCCCGCCGAACCCACCGCCGTCTCCCGGGCCCGCCGGCTGGTCCGCGGAACGCTCGCCGAGTGGGGCGTCGAGGAATGCACCGACACCGCCGAGCTGCTGGTCAGCGAGCTGGTCACGAACGCCATCCGGTACGCCAGCGCCCCCATCGGGGTACGGCTGACGCTCGGCGAGACGCTGCTGGTCGAGATCTCCGACCCGCTGCCCGACCCGCCCCGGGAGCGGCACGCGGCCGAGGCCGACGAGGGCGGCCGGGGCCTGGAGCTGGTCCACCGGCTGGCCCTGCACTGGGGTGCCCGGGCCGAGGGGATCGGCAAGGTCGTCTGGTTCGAGCTCGCGCTGCCGGGTAATGAGCCCGACGGATCATGAACGGATCATGAGGCGAGTAGAACGCGAGTGGAACAGTGCTGCACATGCCATCGGGCGCCCGAGGGGAGCGCGCGCTCCGGAAGGGGGCGCGGGCGTGGCATTGTGGTTGCGCGGGCGGTAGGACAAAAACCTTCGCCCGATCTGATGTTGTGATGTTGAGGGCGTGTGAACGTACCCCTCGATGATGAATACTCGGTCTTCTCGACATCCGGACGGTCGCGGGTTGGAGGGGTCGGTCCGTTGAACAGCACTCCGGCGCGGAACGCGCCGAGCAGCAGCGGTCATGCCGCCGTACCCGGGCAGGCCGGTTCCCCGCACCTGCCCGTACCGGCGGCCCCGCCGGACACCGGGGGCACGGGCCCGGGCCGCGGCGCCCGACCGGCCGCCCGCCCCGTCGCCGAGGAACGGGCCTGGGGCACCGGCGACCCCGGCTCGTTCTACGACTACATCCGGGTCGCCACCTTCGCGATCGGCCCCGACGGGCGGATCAGCCAGTGGAGCGAGCGCGCCGCCGAGTTCTTCGGCGTCCCCGCCGCCGAGGCCGTCGGCGCCGACCCCGTCACCACCTTCGTCCCCCGCGAACTGTGGCAGCGCGGCCGTACCCGGCTGGAGCGCACCCTCGCGGGCGAGGAGTGGGTCGGCACCGCCCCCTACCGGGACGCCGCAGGCGGCGAGGGCCTCGCCGAGCTCTACCTGATGCCCGACAGCTCCCTGCCCACCGCGGGCGCCACCTGTCTGGCCGTCGACCTCGGCCGACTGCGCCGGATCGAGACCGACCTCGCCGCCTCCGAGGCCGTCTTCGGCCAGACCCCCACCGGCTTCGTGCTCTTCGACGACCGGCTGCGGCTGCAGCGGGTCAACGACGCCTTCGCCTCCGGCATGGGACTCGTCCCCACCGACCTGGAGGGCCTCACCGCGCACGACCTCTTCCCGCCCTCCGAGGCCGACCGGCTCACCGCCGCCCTGCGCAAGGTCCTCGCCACCGGCGAACCCGTCTTCGACCTGCGCTTCCACGGTGCCGTCCCGACCCGCGAGGGCAACCGGCTCTGGGCCGTCTCGCTGTACCGGCTCAACGGCGCGGCCGGCCACCCGATGGGCGTGGCCGGGCAGGTCTCCGACGTCACCAGCCGGCACGTCGCCGAGCGCGAGGCCGACGGCGTGCGCCGCAACCTCGCCCTGCTCAACGAGGCCAGCGCGCACATCGGCTCCACCCTCGACCTGGAGACCACCGCCAAGGAACTGCTGGACGTCGTCGTCCCGCCGTTCTGCGACCTCGCCACCGTCGACCTGTACACCGCGCTGCTCTCCGGCGAGACCGTCCCCAGCGCCGGGCGGCTCGGGGACACCGTGCTCACCGACGGCAGCGGCGAACTGCGCCGGGTCGCCGTCTCCAGCGTGATCGGCGAGGCCTCCTCGGTGCTCGGCTCGGTCACCAGCCTGCCGATCGCCGAGGCCGGCGGCACCCTCTGTTACCCGCGCCGCTCCCCGCACGCCCGGGCGCTGCGCACCGGCCGCAGCGTCGTCCCCGACCCCGGACGCGACCCGCTGCTGCGCTCCACCCTGATCGTCCCGCTGGTCGCTCGCGACCAGGTGCTCGGGCTGGTCCAGCTCTCCCGGGCGATCGGCAGCGAGCCCTTCGACGCCCGCGACGTCGCGATCGCCGAGGAACTCGTCGCCCGCGCCGCCGTCTGCATCGACAACGCCCGGCTCTACCGCCGCGAGCACGAGCGCGCGCTGATCCTCCAGCGCAGCCTGCTGCCCCCGGGCAAGCCGGCCGCCAGCGGCCTGGAGATCGCCTGCCGCTACCTGCCCAGCAACAACAACACCGAGGTCGGCGGCGACTGGTTCGACGTCATCCCGCTGCCCGGCAACCGCACCGCCCTGGTCATCGGCGACGTGATGGGCCGCGGCCTGCGCGCCGCCGTCGCCATGGGCCAGCTGCGCACCGCCGTCCGCACCCTCGCGATGCTCGACCTCGACCCGGCCGAGG
>NZ_JAFLNG010000630.1 GCF_017427025.1 Streptomyces sp. FH025 | reverse complement strand
CGCCCTCCCCCGCGACCTCGAAGACGCCGGCCTGATCACCGTCGAGGCCTTCGTCGGCGACGGCTACACCTCGGCCACGAGCGGCTACGTCGAGCTGCTCCGCGACGCCGAGCGCCGCTCCCGGGAGGCCGAGCTCCTGGTCGCCGTCGACGCGGCCGACGAACGGGTCCTCGGCTGCGTGACCTTCGCGCTCGGCGGCACCGAGTGGGCCGACATCGCCACCGAGGGGGAGGGCGAGATACGGATGCTCGCCACCGCCGCCGCCTCCCGCGGCCGGGGCGTCGGCGAGGCGCTGGTGCGCGCCTCGATCGCCCGCAGCCGCGAACTGGGCCTGGCCGGCATGGCGTTCTCGACCCGCCCGGAGATGACCGCCGCCCACCGGGTGTACGAGCGGGTCGGCTTCCGGCGCACCCCCGAGCGCGACTGGGCGCCGTACCCGGGGATGGACCTGATGGTCTACACCATGGCGTTCTGAGCGGCGTTCCGAGCCCCGGTCACTTCCGCTTGTCGTACCCGGGGGCCACGTAGACGGTGTAGCGGCCGTGCTTGCCGCTGGTCACCACCGTGGCCACCCGGTACCCGGCGGCCTTCAGCGTCGGCTGGATCGCCTTGTCGATGGCGGCGGTCTGGGTGAAGTCCAGGACCACCACCTTCCACTCGTGCGCCTCGATCCCGGCCTGGATGGCGGGCACCCCGTTCTGCATCTCGCCGGTGGCCGGATCCCGGCGGAACACCGCCACCAGGTCGTGCCACTGCTGCCAGTTGCTCTGCTCGCGCAGGTAGTACGCCGGGACGTTGTAGTTCTCCACCAGGTACCGGTCGTCGCCCTTGACGACGTACGGCTCCAGCGCGGCGACGAACTCCTTCGAGTTCGACCACTCGCCGAACATCTCCCGGCCCTGCGCCGCGCCCTCCCAGGCCAGCGGGCCGACCACCAGCACGGCCGCCAGGATCCCGGCCGTGACGTGGAAGCGCCCCTTCAGCCACAGCACCGCGCGGGCCAGGATCGCACCCACCACGATGCAGGAGAACCAGGCGCCGAAGTCGACGTGCTTCTGCAGCGACAGCCAGGTGTGGATGCGGATCTGGTTCACCGGCGCCAGCAGGCCCGCCACCAGCAGCAGCGCGGCCAGCCAGAACTCCGTCCAGGCTGCGCCGCCGCGCCGGCGCGCCCGCACCAGCTGCGCCAGCACCCCGAGCAGCGCCACCAGCAGCAGCGGGCCGACCCAGCGGGCCGCCTCACCCGCCACGTACGAGTAGGCGTCGTGGCCCGGGGCGCGCTTGAGCGTCGTGTGATTGAAGCCGTTGACGTAGCGCGAGCCGGCCGCCAGGGCCGCCGCGCCGACCGCCAGCACGAAGGTCAGCAGGACCAGCAGCCCGCGCCGCCAGCGCTCCCAGGAGCGCACCGAGCCGCCCGGCCCGGCCAGCACCGCGATGCCGCACACCACCGGCACCCACAGCAGCGCGGCGTACTTGGTGGCGCCGGCCAGCGCCAGCAGCAGCCCGGAGCCCACCAGGCTCGGGTAGCCGCCACCGGTGGTCAGCCGCACCGCCAGGTACCCGGCCCAGGCCAGGATCGCCAGCGCCATCGCGTCGTAGGTGGCCAGCCCGCCCAGGAACTGGGTCGGGCCGAGCGCCGCGAAGGCCGCCGCCGCGCAGAACGCCGCGAGCGAGCCGTGCAGCCGCCGGGTGGCCAGGTGGACGGCCACCGTCGCGGAGAGCATGAACGCCAGGCTCAGCAGCCGGGCCGCGTTCAGCCCGCCGGCGAAGTCGGCCAGCGCGACGACCACCGGGTAGATCAGCGGGGAGCCGGAGAAGAAGGTCTCGTACGTCGACACCGGGCTGCCGTGCCGCAGGTGCGCGATCTCCTGGTAGCCCGCGTAGATGTAGGTGCCCTCGTCGATGAAGGCGGTGTTGCTGAGGATCAGGTGGTACGAGAGCGCGCCCTGGACCAGCAGCACCGCCAGCAGCGGCAGCCAGTCGGCCCGCAGCGCCGGGCGGGGCGGGTGCGGCACCCGGGGCAGCCCGGGCCGGCGGCGGCGCCGGTCGGCGGCCGGGTACGGCTGCGGCGCCGCCGGGCGGTCACGCTCGCCCAGGCCCACACCGCCGGGCCCCGGCCGGGCCCCGGCGGCGCCCAGCACGGGCTTGCGGGTGGACTCGGGCCGGATCCAGCGACCGTCCGCGCTCATCAGTACTGCTCCTCATATCTGGGACTGCGCGCCGGACGCGCCGCCCCGGTGGGGCGGACGGTCCGGGGTGCGCTTCGGCCGCCACCCCCACAGTGCCGGGGCGGCGGCCGGACGTTCACGAGAGCCGGAGTCGGCTCAGCCGTTGAGCCAGGCTCCGGTCGGCGGGACGGACGGCGGCGAGCTCGGGCCCGCCACGATCTTGACGATGTCGGCCTCCGACAGCACCTGGCCCCAGGTCTGGATGTCGGCCACGGCACCGTGCCACGGGTCGGCCCACGCCGAGTTGGAGCTCAGCCGCCCGACCTGGAGGGTGTTGTTGCCGCTGGGCTGCACCCCGGCCGACTTGGCCGAGGACTGCGGGGCGCCGTTGACGTACAGGGTGAGCTGGCCCGACGGGTCGTCGTACACCCCGGTCAGCAGCACCCACTGGTTGACCGTCGCGTCGGCCTTGGACCACGCGATCGCCGAACCGCCGCCCGGCACCTGGACCTTGAAGTACCACTGGTCGTGCCCGTTGTTGTTCGCCCGGCCCAGCGCGTACGAGTAGTACTGCCCGTCGCCCTGGCTGACGGCGCTGCGGTTGCCGTTGGGCAGGTCGACCAGCACCCGCGCGGAGACGGTGAAGCTCTTGCTCGTGTCGACGACCTGGGTGGCGGTCGAGGCGAAGGAGTCCGGGCCGCTGGGCAGTTTGAGGACCTGCCCGGTGAAGCCGGTCATCGTCCCCGGCTTGGCGTCGCCGCCCAGGTTCAGCGCCGGGCCCTTCTTGGCCGGCAGGGTGCCGACGGTCGGCGGGCTGTCGATGCCCTTGACCGGCGGGGCGCTCGCCGACGAGGACGGGCCGTTCGACGTGGAGACCGTCGGGCTCGCCGGGTCGTGCGCGACCACGGTCGGCTTGTCGTCCTTCTTGTACAGCCAGAAGCCCGCACCGGCCGCGGCCACGACCACCACCGCGGTGGCCGCGCCGATCAGCTTGAGCCGGCGGCCGCGCTTGGCGGCCTTCTCGTTCCGCTCGGCCAGCGCCTCCCAGTCCGGCGTGCTCGCGGAGGAGGCCGGCGGCGGGAAGCCGGGCTGCTGCTGCCACTGCGGCGGCTGCTGTGCCTGCTGCGGGAAGGGCTGCGGTTGCGGTTGCGGCTGAGGCTGCGCCTGCTGAGGGAAGGGCTGCGCCTGTGCCTGCTGCGGGAACGGCTGCGGCGCCACCGGGCCCGGCTGCACCGGCTGGGGCGCCACCGGACCGGGCTGCACCGGCCCCGGCACCACGGGAGCGGCCCCGCCGGGCTGCGGCACCGGCGGCACCGGCTGCGAGGACGAACGGGGCGTCGGCTGCGGGGGCTGGCCAGGCACGCCGGGCGGCGGCCCGAAGCCGGTCGCGGGGCCGAAGGCACCACTCGGAGACTGCGGTGGCACACCGGTCGCCGGAGCGGTCCCCCCGGCCGGTGCCTGCTGCTGCGGCGGGTACGGCTGACCCGGCTCGCCACTCGGTACCGGTCGATCGCTCATGGCCGGAATGCTAGGGCATTCGCCGGGCCACGCCCATGGGGGGTGCGCGGACGAAACGTCAGCACGGCCGTGGCCGCGCACGCCCGGGGTGGTTCAGGAGAGCCCGTTGTACGGCAGCTTCCAGCGCTGCGAGACCGTGTCGGCACACGGGCGCAGCTGCGCCGCCGTACCGTCCGCGAGCGCCCCGCCCGCGGTGCCCAGGCACAGCCCCGAATCCTGGTGCACCAGCCGCTGCCCGGTGGGCACCCAGCGCTGCCCGGAGCCACCGGTGCACGGGGCCAGCGTCACCGAGGCCCGGTCGGCGCCGGGCGCCAGGCAGGCCGCGCCGCCGCGCAGCGAACCGTCGTTGCCCACCGTCCAGTTGGTGGACACGCCCGGGTCGCCGCAGGAGCCGACCGCCACCGGGGTGCCGGCCTGCCCGCCGCCGCCGTGCCGCAGGCAGATCCCCGGCGCCCCGGCCGGGACCTCGCCGACCGGCAGGCCGACCCGGTTGTGGAAGGCGAAGGACTCGCTGCGCAGGCCGGTGCCGCCGCTCCACACCTCGAAGCCCGCCTGCACCCGGCACAGGTAGGAGCCCTTGGGCACGTAGCCGCGGGCCATCGCGTCGGCGGTGAACAGCCGCAGGTTCAGGCCCCGGGTGGTGTGGGTCGGCGTGGTGCGCACGTAGCTGATCACGCTGTGCGGGCCGGTGATCGGCGCCTGGAACACGTTGTACGCGGCGTCCCCGAACGGCTGGGCGTCCGTCACCTTCTCCCCGGCCGGGCGGATGTTGTCGGTGGCGTCCAGCCAGATCATCACCTCGGCGCTCTCGCCGGGCAGGCAGTTGTCCGGGCTGGAGCCGTACCAGAGGTCGAAG